>CANFWR010000040.1 GCA_947450865.1 Cytophagaceae bacterium | reverse complement strand
GTCACTTGCGAATTCGAGGAAGTTCGTGTGGCGCTCCTGCCATTCTCCCGTAGGGAATAACGCTTCTTTTAGTGCCAAAACCTGTCTCACCTCATCCCCCTGATTACGCTCTTCCGCGCGCTTTAATTTCTTGGCTAAGCGTTCTAGACCTTTAGTCCAACGTGCCTGTTCCGCGTGCACACTAGCCTCTAGGGTAGGATCGATGGCTTTTGCGCGTTCTGCTAGCTCCGCTAAAATGGGCTGTAAGGCTTGCGCTTCACTTTCAGTATCCAGCTGATGCGTCGTGCGTCCCGCCACAAAATCACGTCGTAGCGCTAATTCGTTTTTAAACAAATCCGCTAAACTTAAACCGAGTTTCTCCGCTTTCTCCGCCTGCTTCTGCGTCTTTACGATCGCAAAGTTTCTAGGCAATAAAATAGGGAAAGGAACCTGATGTAAATCAAAAATGCCTTTCAATTGCAACCAATACGCCACCTCCGCCGGGCCTCCGATGTAGGCCAGGTTAGGTAAAATTGTTTCTTGGTACAAAGGTCTCAAGATGACATTCGGACTGGCATCAGTGATATTAACTGAATCACCTGCCTCTAAACGCACGCGATCGTTTTCTGTTAATTCAAATAGGTTCACCGGACGCGCCGAAACCTGCGTTTTATAGCCTAAAGCCTCTAATTTCTCAGTTGTCGCCCGCACGATGGGCTCGTGAACTTGTTGCTTTAAGTCAGCCTCCATGATAGGAGCAAAAATCGACTTCAATCGCGCATCATCCGCATCCAGACAAACGAGTCCTTCAGCCCCGAAAAGCGCGTGCATATAGATTCGAACCGCTTCTGATAGGGTTTTGCCCTCGGAATAAGCCTTGTCGAAAATCTCGTTTCTGAACGGAATCTTAGGGAAATCGCTCAAGTTTAAGCGACCTACGGAACCTTTTTGGGGAGTATTCCACTCGTATTTCGTCCCAAAAGCAAAGAAGTGATTAATCTCCTCAAAATCGTGGTCCTCCGTAGCCATCCAATACACTGGCACAAATCGTTGAGCGGGAAAAGCTTTTCGGAGTGCTCGAGCTAGATTGATCGTCGAAACCAACTTATAAATCACATACAGCGGACCCGTATAGATATTTAACTGATGTCCGGTAGTTACCGTAAACGTATTCTCATCGCGAAGATCTACCGCCGGCATTTCAGCTGCTATTGTAGCATATTGCTCGGTTAAAACCGTCTGTAGCACAGCACGATTAGTCGCTGGGAAAGTGCTTTTAGAAGCAATTTGGTCTTTGAAATTTTCCAGACGCGGGCCATTGCCATAAAACCCTTTCAACTCCGGCTTCTCCGCTAAATAATCCGTTAGCAGTGTAGAGAAAGCGTTCAAAGAAGCAAAGGAATACGTTTTATGATCCATTATTTAGAGACGGAATGTTTTATTCTTATGCTATCGTAAACGCTATCAGGGATGGGAATGTTCAATTTCTCGGCAGCCGTTTCAGGTTTCTCCCAGTTTAAATAGCCTTTTACCCAGGCAAAAGCTAGCCCTAAGGCTAGGATTCCCACGAATAATAAAATCTCGATGACTGCGTACATAGGGAACTCCGGCGCTGCCGCAGAGAGCGCTTTATTTTTCAATAAAGTGGCCGTGGGAAACAGAAAAACCAATTCGATTTCGAATAAGACAAAGAGCAGAGCAATCACATAAAAGCGCGGATTGAAGCGGATGTTTGCGTTTCCTACCGGTGCTTCGCCGGATTCGTAGGTGGAATTCTTCTCGACATTTGGGCGATTAGGTCGAATGAAGCGGGCAAGAGTTAAGATTAAACCCAGGAATAGGATCCCTGCGCCTAAAAATGCCGCCACATAGCCAAATTGCTCGATCATTGCCTCAATTTCAAATAGCCTTTAATCACCGTAAACGTGGTAATCGCGAGGAAGAATAAGATGATGTATTGTACGTAGTTGATGATGCCGGGGAAACTTTGGCCTAAATAATATCCTCCCGTTACTAAAATACCCACCCAGAGTCCTCCACCCACGATATTCAGCAAGATAAACTTGTACCAAGAGAGGTGACTAATTCCGGCTAAAATGGGTGTAAAGGTCCGTACAATGGGTAAAAAGCGACTGATCACCAACGCCATAAATCCGTATTTATCAAAAAATTCCCGGGTCGATTCCAGGTGTTTCTTCTTAAAAAACCAGCCATCTGGCCTATTCATCAGCGATTTGCCAAAAAAGCGCCCCACTAAATAACCCACGAGGGAACCGATGACTGCGGCTAGGAAAATACTTAGTAAAAGTGAGCTCAAGGGCTCCTTCAGCACGCCCGTACCCCCAAAAACACCCGTCAAAAACAGTAAATAATCTCCAGGAAGGAAAAAGGCGAAGAAAAGGCCATTCTCAGCGAAAACAATCAGGGTAATCACCATCAATCCAGAACGGATAATAGTTTCAGAATCAGTGAGCTGATGCCACAAAAGATTTATTTCATCCATGATTTAGGCCGTCATTCCATCTTAAATTAAAATGAAAACATAAATATGGGTGAAAAATTCGAATTTTTGTTACATTTGGGGGATGAAAAATGTCATTACATATGTTCTTTTCGTAATCCTATTTGCCGGCGGCTTATTGCCTAAGGTGGGTATGGAGCAGGCCATCAAGGCCAATGAACTGGTGAAGCATTTTCAAGATCACAAGAAGCAGGCTCCGGCAGGTTTCAGTTTTGTGGACTTCCTTTGGATGCATTATGCGGCTGATTCGAAGCATGCAAAAACGACCAAACATCCGAGTTTACCTAGTTTCGATTTTACCGGTGCGATGGGCTACGTTTTACCCTCAGTCGCCCTCTTTTTCATGAGTGCTGTCGCGCTTATCTTAGTGCGCCGCCGCTCAGAATTCTACGAAAACAACTACCATTTCTCGATGGAGCGTGTGCTAATCGCGCCTCCCCGGTTTTAAAATTACGCCTGTTCTGTACGGTTTGATGCCGTTTATATCAAAGCTTAATTTTTAAAACATGATTAATTCCATTATCAGTTTCAGTATACGCAATAAATTAGTGGTCGGGCTTTTTGTCCTAGGACTGATTTTTTGGGGAGGTTATTCGCTGAGCAAATTGCCTATCGATGCCCTGCCAGACATTACGTCGAACCAAGTGCAGGTGATCACGCAATCCCCCGCACTCGCGACATCGGAGGTCGAAAAATTTATTACTTATCCGCTCGAAATTTCTTTGCGTACCATCCCCAATGTGAAGGATATTCGCTCCGTTTCCCGGATGGGTCTTTCCATTATTACCGTCGTTTTCGAGGATGAAGTCGCCACCGAAGTGACGCGGCAGCAAGTCGCGGAGAAACTAAAGGCGGCAGAACCTTATTTGTTACAAGGGGCGGGTGTACCGGAAATGGCGCCCATCACGACGGGTTTAGGGGAGTTTTTCCAATATACTTTGGAAATTGACCCAGCCTTTAAAGATCAATATTCTCTAGCGGATCTTCGGACTTACCAGGATTGGTTGATTAAGCGCCAGCTTTTAGGAATCAAAGGCGTGGTGGAGGTCAGCTCTTTCGGGGGGAATCTAAAACAATATGAGGTCGCTGTGAATCCTGAGCGTTTGCGCGCGATGAATGTGAGCGTGAACGAGGTGTTCAAGGCGATTCAAATCAATAATTCGAACTCTGGCGGTAGTTATTTAGAGAAAGGCACGGATGCCTATTTCATTCGTTCGGAGGGGATGTTGACTTCATTAGAGGATATCGAAAATACGGTCGTTTCCCAAAGAGGTGAGGCCGGGTTACCCATTTTGGTGAAAGATGTAGCCAAAGTAGGTTTCGGGAAAGCGGTCCGCTACGGGGCGATGACTCGAAATGGCGAAGGCGAAGCGGTGGGTGGGGTTATGTTGCTTTTGAAAGGGGCGAACGCAAACCAGGTCGTGCAGGACGTGAAAGTGCAGATGGAAATCATCGGCAAAACCCTGCCGCAAGGAATTAAGATTGTACCTTATTTAGATCGCAGTGTCTTGATCGGTCGTGCCATCAATACGGTGGAGAAGAACTTGATCGAGGGAGGTTTGATCGTCGTGTTTATCCTAGTGTTATTGCTGGGAAATCTGCGCGCCGGCTTGATCGTGGCCTCGGTGATTCCGCTCTGTTTATTGTTTGCTTTTGCGCTGATGCACATTTTTGGGGTGTCTGCGAACCTGATGAGTTTAGGAGCGATTGACTTTGGCCTAATTGTGGATGGCGCCGTCATTATTGTGGAGTCCATTATTCACCGGCTCCACAGTCATCGAAAGGGCGAAGAATTGAGCCAGCACGCGATGGATGAGGAAGTGGGTATTTCTGCCAAAGCAATTTTCGGCTCCGCGGCCTTTGGCGTCATCATCATCCTGATTGTTTACCTGCCTATTATGGCGCTGGGTGGAATCGAAGGCAAGATGTTTAGACCGATGGCGCAAACAGTGAGTTTCGCCATCCTAGGTGCCTTAATTCTCTCGTTGACTTATGTGCCTATGATGTCTGCCTTGTTTTTGAGCAAGAAAATCAGTCATAAAATCACGATCGCAGATCGTATTATGGGATTCCTTTATGGCAAATACCAGCCTATTATTCACTGGGCATTGAAACAACGCAAGTGGGTGGTCATCGGGGCTTTTGGCCTATTCTCAGCCAGCATTGCCTTATTTATGTCCTTAGGTGGCGAGTTTATCCCAGAACTAAATGAGGGTGATTTTGCGGTGGAAACCTTGTTACCTACGAATGCGTCATTATCCCAAAGCATCAAAGTCAACACCGCCGCTCAAGCGATGTTGATGAAAAAATTCCCTACGGAGATCAAGCAAGTCGTGTCTCGTATCGGGGCCTCAGAAATTCCAACCGACCCCATGGGGATCAACTCTTGCGATTTAATTATCCAATTAAAGGATCCGTCGGAATGGAAAAATGCGGAGACGATGGAGGAATTAGAGGCCAAAATGGATAAGGCCTTAGACGTGTATCCAGAAGTGAATTTCGAATTTACACAACCGATTCAGATGCGTTTTAACGAGCTGATCGCGGGGGTGAAATCGGATATTGCGGTGAAGATTTTTGGGGAAGATCTGCAACAATTATTCGATCACGCAACTGAAGCTTCTCGCTATATCCGCCAAATCGACGGCGTAGGCGACATCAAAGTCCAACAAATCGACGGCATTCCTCAACTCGTGGTGAAATACAACCGCGTGAAGATGGCACAATATGGATTGAATGTGAACGAGGTAAACTCGGCTATCAAGATGACTTTCGCGGGTGAAACGGCGGGTATCGTTATGGAAGGCGAGAAGCGTTTTGACCTCGTGGTTCGAATGGATTCGGTTCACCGCCAAGACATTCAAAACCTGCGCGAACTCTACATCGACTTACCATCTGGATCCCAAATCCCTTTGCAAGAGGTGGCAGATGTGAGTTATGAAAATGCGCCTTTGGAAATCTCACGTGATAATACGCACCGCCGAATCACCATCGGGATAAACGTTCGTGGTCGTGACGTAGAAAGCGTAGTGGCCGATATTCAAAAAGTCATGAAAGAAAAAGTTGTCTTGCCAGCGGGTTATTATGTGACCTATGGCGGAACGTTTGAGAATTTACAGGCGGCGAAATCACGTTTGGCTTTAGTGGTGCCTATCGCGTTAGCGCTGATTTTTGTGCTCTTGTTTTTTACCTTCCAAAGCTTCTTAGAAGCAGCCATCATCTACTTAGCGATTCCTTTATCGGCGATTGGGGGTGTCGTGGCACTTTGGTTGCGCGGGATGCCGTTCTCGGTTTCGGCGGGAATTGGATTTATCGCACTTTTTGGGGTGGCGGTATTGAATGGAATCGTGTTGCTTTCCTTCTTTAAGCAATTAGCCGACGAGGGATTAAGCGTGGAAGAGCGCTTGAAGAAAGGTTTGGAATTGCGTTTTAGACCGGTGATTATGACCGCGGCGGTGGCCTCTTTAGGCTTTTTGCCTATGGCGCTGAGTCACTCGCCAGGTGCGGAGGTGCAACGGCCATTAGCGACAGTGGTGATCGGTGGTTTGATTACCGCGACCTTCTTAACGCTGGTGGTTATTCCAGTTGTGTACTCGATCGTGATGGGCCGCAGAGAGCAGAAGTTGAAGGCCAAAGGTTTAGGGATGATTGTGTTATTCATTTTACTATCCTTTACCTCGTTTTCCTCTGGACTTCGGACTTCGGACTTCGGACTAGTATCCTCCGGACTCCGGACTCTTTCCCTCCGGACTTGCTTGTCCCAAGCTTCCTCGCGCAACGCCCTCCTCGCCACTGGCCTGGCAGACGTAAAAACCGCGGAAGCCTTCATCCAATCCGGAAAGGAATTACCCAAAGGAACGGTGGATGCGCAATATGGAAAGACGCAGACGTATTATAGCCAGGATTATACGGTGATGGCTTCCCAAAGTATTCCGTGGCCTACGCTCTTAAAGGCGCAAGTGAAGTCCTTGACTTCTGCGAAAGTGATGAGTGAAAAGCGCTTGAAGATTACGCAGAATTTGGTGGCTTCGAGTGTGAAATTCTATTATTACCAGATTTTGGCACAACAGAAAAACCTAGCATTTTTAGCCTCGCAAGACAGTTTGTATACCCAAATGAAGCGTGCGGCAACCATTAAATTCCAACAAGGCGAGACGAATCGCTTGGAATTGATGGCGGCTGAAACGCGCTTGCGGGAGTTTCAGCAGAAGCGAATTGCCCTAGAAGCGGATCAAAAAACGGCCTACCAAAACCTCGCGTATTGGATTAACGAACCGGGCGAATTTGAGATCGAGGGAAAAGAATCGCTGACCATGGAATCCGGTGCTGCTGGATTAGATCTATCGAAAAACCCTACCATCGAATTACTTGCAGAGCAGGTAGAACACGGCAAATTGTTGACAGCGGTCGAGATAGAACGCTTGAAACCGGATCTGAGAATCGGGGTGACAACGCAGAGTATTGAAAATGTAGGGGGCCAAAACTTCGTGCAGGCAGGCCTGGCTATTCCGATTTTCGGTAAAGGACAAAAAGCGAAAATTGCCTCAGCGAAATTACAGGAGGAGGCTTTTGTCAGCCAAAAAATCCAAGCAGAATCCGCCTTGCAAACGGATTACAAGAATGCGGAGGCAGCGGTCGCGAAATACCGGGCGAGTTTGGCCTACTATACGGCTACGGCCTTGCCTCAAGCGGCTTTGCTAGAGAAGACTGCGCTGAAATCGTATCAGCAAGGGGAAATCGAATACGTCGAAATGTTGCAAAATACGCAGCAGGCTTGGCAGATTCGCGAAAGTTATATTCAAGAAGTCAACGCCTACAACCAGGCGATTATCACACGTCAAACACTCATTGGAAATGAATAAGATATTCAAATTTGCAGCGCTATGCCTTTTTTTAAGCTTAGTTGCTTGCTCGAAAAAAGAAGAGGCCACCACGGAAGCGCCGGTGACTGAAATTAAATTAAGCGCAGAACAGAAGACGAACGCGGGCATCGAATTTGGCGCTTTAGAAGAGCGCGAAATGTCCTCAGAAGTGAAATGTACTGGTGTGGTCGACGTGCCGCCGGTGTCATTAGCATCCATCTCGATCCCCATCGCTGGTTACGTGAAAACGACTTACGAATTGCTGCCTGGCAAAAAAGTGTCGAAAGGCCAGGCTTTAGCTACCTTGACTTCGCTTGATTTCATCCAAATGCAGCAAGAGTATTTACAGGCTTTGTCGTCTCAGACCTTTATGAGTTCCGAGAAATCGCGTCAACAAGTGTTGACGAATGAGGAAGTAGGATCGAAGAAGAAATTGCAGCAGTCGGAGGCGGATTTAGGAAATGTGAATGCGCAGGTGAAGGCTTTGGGATTGAAATTAGAGGTCTTAGGCTGTGATTTGAAATCGCTAGCGAAAGGAAATCTTAGCTCTGTATTGACCTTGCGTTCGCCTATTGACGGTTATATCCAAGACCAGTTTTTAGCGATTGGGAAATACGTGACGCCGTCTGACGTCTTGATCAAAGTCGTGGGAATGGCGGATAAGCACGTGGAATTGAAGGTTTTTGAGAAGGATTTGGCCAAATTAAACATCGATCAAACCATCGAATTCGAATCAGAAGGTCAAAAAGCGAATGCCAAAATCTTCCTCATTGCCCCGCAAGTCGATTTAACGAACCGCACGACATCCGTTCACGGCCACTTCGCAAACAAGTCGGACGAGAAGAACTTCACAGTAGGGCAATTCGTGAGCGCGCGCATCGAAGTAGGTACCCAAAAAATCCCTAGCATTCCTCAAGCAGGTCTTGCTCGCGTGGGGAAAGGCGGTTTCATCTACGTAGAAATGACAAATGGTGCGATGGCACAAGTGCCCGTCGAGATTTTAAGCTCCACACCAGAATACGCGGGGATCAAATTATTGAAGGAATTACCGGCAGGTAAGGTGGTAACGAAAGGGGCTTCCGCTTTAGAAGCGATCTTCGCGAAAGATTAATCTACTAATCCAGACCAAACTGTATAATCGGCCCATCCTGCAGGTGGGTCGATTTTTTTGTCAAAAATTCCGAAAATAGTCGACCCAGATCCGCTCATCGCTGCATAACTCGCACCCAAGTTGTACATCTCCTCTTTCAAAGAAGCTAAGACAGGATGTGTAGGGAAAATGCTCTTCTCGAAATCATTCGAAATCGTCTCTTTCCAATCCGTCTTCAAAATGGCCTTGCGTAGATCTACTGGGGCTTTTGCAGGAGTCACTCCCGCATAAGCTTGCGCCGTTGAGATGCCCACTGCCGGGTATAATAAAATAAGAAACTTCCCTTTCAGGCTCGCTTCGATAGGGCTCAGTTGATCTCCTTTCCCTTTGCCAAAAGCCGCCTGATTCGACAGGAAAAACGCACAGTCGCTGCCTAATTTAGCCGCATAGGGTTGTAAATCTTCGTTCGTTAAAGGGAGTTGAAACAAGTCTCTCAAACCCATCAGGGTAAAGGCCGCGTCAGAGGATCCTCCACCTAAACCTGCTCCCATCGGGATGATTTTGTGCAGGTGAATATGGACAGGGGGCATTGTATAGTCTTTATGCAGTAGCTCATAAGCCTTGTAGCACAGGTTATCTTCGATAGCGCCAGCGATTTCTAAGCCAGAGGAGCTGAAGATGAATTCCCCTTCTGAAGGCGTAATCTCCAACACATCCGTCCAAGGTACGGGAAAGAAACACGTTTCTAAATCGTGAAACCCATCCTTGCGCTTCTTCGTGATGTACAAGCCTATATTAATCTTCGCGTGCGGAAATAAAACCATATTAATCTTCTAAAGAGTTGCCTATCCAGCTGAAACGAACCCATAATCCGATGAAGAATAGGATGAGCGCAATTTCTGCAAATAGGTAAGAAAGGGAGATATGTTCTTCCCAGGTAACCGTATTGACCACTGAGGCCTCCATTTTATCAATTTCCTGGAAAATTTGTTGCAAAGCCTGACCGTTCGTCGCCCGGAAGAATTTCCCTTTAGTGAGGGTTGCTATTTCTCGCAACGTACTTTCATCTACGGGGTCAGCGCTCGGCTGAAGGCTTCCTACGGCGATGGTATAGACTTTGATGTTGAAATTCTTAGCTAGTTCTGCGGAGGTAACTGGGTCGAGATTCCCCGCCGTATTGTTACCATCAGATATCAGGATACTGATTTTCTTGGGATTTTCGGAATCGCGGATTTGGTTAATACACATCCCTAAGGCATCGCCCAGGGCCGTTCCTTCTTCCACGATTTGGTTCGTTTGGAATTGCTTCAATTGATGCAATAAAAAGGCGGTGTCCGTAGTGATAGGGCTGGCTAAATAAGGAGCGCCAGCGAAAGCGATGAGCGAAATGGGATCGTGACTCCGCTGGCGGATGAATTCCTTACCCATTGTTTTCGCGGTTTCTAACCGATTGGGGCTAATATCCCGCGTCTGCATCGACGAGGAGATGTCCAAAGCCAGTGCAATGTCAATTCCTTCCACCTGCTTTTTCTGGTGCTTGATCACGCGATAAGGGCCAGCCGCTACGATGATGACGGAAGAGATGCACAAGATCTGGATGACCATAGGGACATAACTTAGCAAAAGGGAAATTCGGTTTTGCTGCAAGGGCACCGAAAGCGATAATTCCAGTCTTGGCTTATTGCCGCGTTGGCGTAAATACTTAATGAAATAGACAATGAAGGGCCAAATCAAGCCATACAAAAATAAGCTATTCTCCCACTCAAAGGTGAAGAAAGCCTGAATTTGGTGCCAAGAATACAGCGGATTAAACTTCATTCTTTTGGATTTTTTCCTGTTCTATTTCGTATAAATTCGTCGCCAAAGCTTCTAAATACTGAACGGACTCTGTCGTATTTTGCGAGAAGTTGCCACCATAAATGGCTGAATCCATCTCATTCAAAACCTTCTCCATCGCCTCATCCGCTAAATTATCGAGCATTTCCTTCGAAGTAAACGTCGTAAAAGGCAATTGTGTTAATTCCTCCACGTATTTCTTCCAGCCAGAAAAGGCCCGCTCTAAATTTAATAAGCCCACCGGAGTTCCTGCCACTTGCCGCGCATAGCGCTGGAAAGTGCGTCTGAACTCGCGGTGGCGTCGCCACAGTAAGTAGCGTTTGAAGAGTTTAGTGATCGCTTTTCCAAAAATCCAGTAAATCAAACCCGCCATAATGAGCAAGCTGATGCCCGCCGCAAACACGTTTTTCAAATCCGTTTTAGGGCTGAGAGGCTGGATGGGGATGCTTTGGTACAAAGAATCCAAATCAATCTGCTCTGGATGCGGCAACAAACGCTTCAAATGCACGCTATCCACCACGGGATAAATTATTGTGCAATCGGGCTCTTGTAGCAGGTAGATGGGTATTTGGAGTTTTTGGACGGGGGCTAAATTAAATAATCGCAAGGTGTAAACAGCCGAATCCAAGGACCCAGAAGCCGTCGTCTTCGTCGCAAAAAACTCGCGTTTAACCGTCTCAAATGCCCCAAAATTCTGGTTCGCATTCGGGAAAAATACCTCCTGGTCTTTCGGGTGACGCACATACAAGGAATAGTGGATGGGCTGTCCGATGACCACCGAATCCTCCTGAAACTTCCCTTTAATGATGAATGGCGTCTCTTGCATTAGCGTCTAGCATTAAAAAGTTTGACTAATGCCGGCACGAAATCCTCGCCCGAACGCAATTCCACATAATCCGCGTGCCATTTCTTGCACATTTCCTTCAATTCTCCGCCACGGTTTTTGACCTGTTGCTGAAGCAATTGCTTGAATCCACGTGTAGAGGTATTGACCCAAGCCGTCCGCTTTCTTTCCGGATCGTAAATGGGAATGATGCCCATGGAGGGCAATTGAATTTCTTGTTGATCGAGCGTATGCAGCACGACTAAATCGTGCTTTAACGCCGCAGCGCGCAATAAATCTTCGTAACCTTCATCGATAAAATCGGTTAAAACGAACAGAAGACTTTTGCGTTTTAAGGTTTGCAAAGCAAAGGTTAATCCCGCCTTTAGGTCTGTGGCCGTATTCTCCGGCTCGACTCTAAAAAGCTCTGAAATCACTTTGTATCCGTGCTTTTTGCCCATCGCAGGGGGCATGTATTTCTCATTTTTGTCGCTGAAACAAACAAAGCCGAGGTGACTGGCCTCTTGGATGGCGGCAAAGGCTAATACACCAGCCACTTCTTTCAAGGTCTTTATTTTGCTATTTCCGCGTCTTCCCACCGTTCCAGAGGCGCTGACGTCGATTAAAAAGAAAACGGTTTGTTCTTTTTCCTCTTTGAAAAGCTTTACAAAAGTCCCGTGACCCTTCGATGAGGTGTTCCAGTCAATGTGCCGCACGTCGTCTCCATAATGGTACTGGCGTAGGTCACTAAACTCTAAGCCCGATCCCTTAAAGACGGAGGAGAAATTTCCATGCATTTGCGTGTTAATCGCTTTTCTAATGCGTATTTCCAGCTGAACGACATGGGTCAGGAAGGCTTTGATGTCCATATCCACGAGACTAAATTACCTATTTTTTACCCAATCTGAATGAAATGAGCTAAAAGCTTTCTAATTTACGGGTATATTTACAAGATGAAAAAGGTCTATTTATTGCTTTTCTTGGCCCTGAGTGTGTTTGGGTTCTACTCGTGCACGAGTGAATCAGATAGCAATCGATTAGAGCAGGAACAGATGGCTCATGTTTTGGCAGATATTCACATCGACGAGGCCAAAATTCAAAATATGCACGTGGGTAATTCCGATACAGCCTTAGTCCTTTACCACGAATTATCGAATCAAACGTTAAAAAAACGGGGCCTCGACTCGACTAAGGTTGCGAAAAGCTTTGGTTCCTATGTCAAAGACCCTGCCGCTTTCGTCAAATTATATACCCGTGTGAACGAAATTATCGAGGAACGAGCTAAAAAAGCAGCGGCTAAAAAACTATGAGATCGTTTCTTCTTTTATTATTGTGTATTAATCTAATTTCTATGGGGCAATCGCCTGTAATTCAAGGACATCGGGGTTGCAGAGGTCTGTATCCAGAAAACTCACTACCCGCGTTTCAACATGCGTTAGAGATGGGTGTGACAGTACTCGAAATGGACGTTTGTCTTTCTGCTGATGGGCAGGTCTACGTTTCGCATGAGCCGTATATGAACCCTTTGTATGCGTCGTTTTCGGATGGTTCGCCCGTGAAAGATGCGTCGATTAATTTATACCAAAAGACCTATGCCGAAATCAAATCGTTCGATGTAGGTTCCCGCGGGAATAAGCTTTTCCCAGAACAGGTGCGCGTCGCGACCTACAAGCCTTTGCTTTCAGAAGTATTAGCTTTAGGGGAGGCCTTTTCCCAAAAATCTGGTCGAAAAATTTATTACAACATCGAAATCAAATCCGAACCCTCCGAATACGGCAAATCTCAACCGGCGACGGTAAAGGAATTCGCTGATCGCGTTTGGGCTGTGATTTCAGCCCATATTTCCCCTGCTTCGTTGATCTTGCAGAGTTTCGACTTTGCGGTTTTGCACTACTGGAAAACAGCTATCAATAAAGGTCGACTTTCCGCTTTAGTGGAGAAAGAGACCCCGGAACAGATGCTTGCATCGCTGGGTTTTGTGCCCGATATTTTTAGTTCATCGCATAAGTTTTTAACGAAGGAGCAGATTGACTTTTGTCACGGGAAAGGCATGCAAGTCATTCCTTGGACAATCAATACGACGGCAGAGATGCAACAATTCAGCGAATGGCAGGTGGACGGTATCATTACCGATTACCCTAATCGCGCACCTCAATTCCTAAAACCCTAAACATGTCGCTGTTTAATGAGACTTTGTTGTGGTTTATGAAGCGGAGAATGCCGCGGATTGAGGCGATGTACGAACGGCCTTTGGAACTACAAGAACAAATGTTGCAGGGCTTATTGTCTCACGGCCGATCGACCGAATGGGGCGCGAAACACGGCTACGCCGACATAAGTAATTACGAGAAATTCAAACAGCAAGTCCCTATTTCCACTTACGAGGAGATATTTCCCTACATCGATCGGATGATGCAAGGCGAGCAAAATATCTTGTGGGATACACCGATAAGCTGGTATTCGAAGTCTTCCGGAACGACAAATGCCCGGAGTAAATTCATTCCGGTCTCGAAAGAAGCGCTCGAAGAATGCCACATGATGGGCGGGAAAGATATGATAACGCTGTTAGCAGCTAATAAACCGGAAACGAAAGTGTTCGAAGGCAAGGGTCTTTCCATCGGAGGGAGTTTATCTGAAAGTCCGGTGAATTCGAGCATGCTGATGGGCGATGTGTCCGCGGTGGTGATGAAGAATCTGCCTATTTGGGCGCAAATTATACGGACGCCTTCACTCGATGTGGCGCTGATGGGGGATTGGGATCAGAAGATCGAGAAAATGGCGATTGAGACGTCGAAGGAGAATGTGACGAGTATTTTGGGTGTGCCTACTTGGACGCTTGTGTTAATTGAGAAGATATTAGAGATTACGGGGAAGAAGTCGATTCTGGAGGTGTGGGAGAATTTCGAGTTTATGATTCACGGGGCGGTGGCTTTTGGGCCCTACCGCGAGTTGTTTAAGAACCAGATTTTTCCGTCGTCACAGGTTGGATTTTTAGAGATATACAATGCGTCCGAAGGGTTCTTTGGGATTCAAGATGATCTGTCCAAACCGGATGAGATGCTCCTCATGCTCGATTACGGTATTTTCTACGAGTTCATTCCGATGAGTGAGGAGGGGGAAGAGGCGAACACAATTGTGGCCTTAGACCAGGTGGAAGTAGGCGTGAACTACGCGATGGTCATTTCGACAAACGCGGGATTGTGGCGCTACAAGATCGGGGATACCGTGAAATTCACCTCCGTGAGTCCGTATCGAATTAAGATTTCGGGAAGGACAAAGCATTTCATTAATGCTTTTGGGGAAGAGTTGATTATCGAGAATGCGGAGACAGCCGTCGCGCGCGCTTGCGCCGCGACCCAGGCAGAGATCAAAGATTATACGGCGGCTCCGGCCTTTATGAACGAGGGCAAAAATGGGCACCACGAATGGGTGATCGAATTTTCAAAAGCCCCAAAAGATTTTCGTACCTTTGCACAGATTTTAGACCAAACGCTTCGCGAGCAAAACTCGGATTACGATGCGAAAAGGTCTTATGATTTAGTGCTTGGCCCTCCTTTGGTCCATATCGCCCCAGCCGGAACATTCCACAACTGGATGCGGGAACGAGGGAAATTAGGCGGCCAGCATAAAGTTCCGAGGTTAAGTAACCACCGGGAATTTTTAGAAGGAGTCAAGGCTCATTTTTAATCAAAACAAGCTATGTCGTTAAAATTAACTATCGAGAATGGTATCAAAGATGCCATGCGTGCGAAAGACGCAGACCGTTTACGGGCGCTCCGTGCGATCAAATCCATGATTCTTTTGGAAGAAACATCGGGTTCTAGCGCAGACGGTTTAAGCGCAGATGCAGAGATGAAAATCTTGATGAAGGCAGCGAAACAACGCCGTGATTCATTAGAAGTCTATGTAGCTCAAAACCGCCCCGACTTAGCCGAAAAAGAACAAGCGGAATTAGCGATCATCAAAGAATTCTTGCCTAAGCAATTGTCTGACACAGAATTAACCGCTAAAATCACCGAAATCATCGCTTCTGTAGGCGCAACGAGTCCAGCCGATATGGGTAAAGTGATGGGCGCTGCTTCGAAGCAATTAGCCGGATTAGCGGATGGGAAAGCTATCTCAGCGAAAGTGAGTGAATTATTAAAGAAATAAGATTGGAAAAGAAGGTCGCTATACGGAATCTAAGTTTTGATCAGCTGAAGGCAGAGATGCTCGCAGCCGGAGAACCCGCGTTCCGGGCTAAGCAGGTGTACGAATGGATTTGGAAGAAGGCTGCCCGCAGTTTCGATGCGATGGGAAATGTCCCTAAGACGACGCGCGAATGGCTTTCGGAGAAATTCTCTTTGCAAATCGTGACGACCGCGGAGGCGCAATACAGCTCCGATCGCACCATCAAATCTAGCTTTCAATTACACGATAATAACCTCGTGGAGGGAGTCTTAATTCCTACCCGCGAACGCGTGACGGCCTGTGTTTCCTCCCAAGTGGGATGTTCCTTGACGTGTAGCTTCTGTGCGACAGGTTATATGGACCGCAAGCGGAATCTGGAGTCGTTCGAGATTTACGATCAGGTGGTTTTAATCCGCGATCAGGCACAGGAAAAATACGGTCAAGCGCTAACGAACATCGTCTATATGGGGATGGGCGAACCGCTGTTGAACTATGCGAATGTGTTAAAATCCATCGAGCAGATTACCTCGCCAGAGGGTTTAGGGATGTCGCCACGCCGCATTACGGTGTCTACGGCGGGTATCGCGAAGATGATCCAAAAGCTAGGCGACGATCAGGTGAAGTTCAATCTAGCCCTTTCCTTGCACGCCGCGAACGATACGAAGCGGAACCAGATTATGCCTATCAACGAGAGTAATACTTTGGACGTTCTCAAGGCCGCGCTATTGTATTTCTTCGACAAGACGGGCAACGAAATCACGCTTGAATACATTGTCTTTAACAAGTTCAACGACACCCTCGAGGATGCACGTGAATTGTATGAGTTTGCCAAAGGCATCCCCTGCAAAATTAACCTCATCGAATATAATCCGATCGCTCAATCTTCTTTCGTGAATGCGGAGGCAGATGCGATCGCGAAGTTCTCAGCGTTCTTAGAAAGTAAACGAATGATTGTGAATATCCGCCGCTCCCGCGGACGGGATATTGATGCGGCTTGCGGCCAGCTTGCCGGCAAAAAAGCCCCAGTTATAGATGCCTAATACGATGTTTCCCATCTTCTTGAAAATGGATCAAATCCAGACCTTGGTCGTAGGAGGAGGAAACGTAGCCTTAGAAAAGGCATCCGCGATTTTGCGCAATTCACCGGAGGCAAACTTGACTTTAGTGGCGCCCTTTTTTCGTCCGGAAACAATCGAATACTTACAGGATTTTCCGCATGTGCGCATCTTAACGCGCGGCTTTCAACCATCGGATTTGGAAGGTCTAGACTTAATCATCTGCGCCACGGATTCTCCCACTTTGCACGCCGAAATCAAAGCCTTAGCCGCTGCCCAGCACTTGCTTTGCAATGTGGCGGATACACCGCCTTTGTGTGATTTTTATCTAGGATCTATCGTGCAAAAAGGGGATTTGAAGATTGCGATCTCGACGAATGGGAAGTCCCCTACGTTAGCCAAAAGAATCAGAGCCTTCCTAGAGGACGTCATCCCCGAGGAAATTCAAACCTCCCTCGATCAATTAGAGGCTGCCCGTAAATCATTAAAGGGTGACTTTCAAGAGAAAATCACCCAATTAAATGAACTAACTAAGAATCTAATCTTTCCCAAAAAGGACTAGTCGTCGATCTTCGCTGTCTCCAGCGTGGGCACTAAAGTGTAAATAATCAACCAAGCTAACACGTACGCACTTCCGCAAAGCAAGAATATGATGTTATAACCGTCGTTGATATTACCAAGTAACTTATATTTATCAAGCAGGGAACCTACGATCATTGGGAAGAAAATACCCCCTACAGACCCAGCCATTCCCCCAATTCCGATCACAGAACTCACCGCTTTCTTCGGGAACATATCCGTCGCGATCGAGTAAATATTCGCACTCCACGCCTGGTGAGCCGCAGCAGCAAGTGAAATCAATCCCACCGCTTGCCAAATATTATCACAATAACGCGCTAACATAATAGGCACCACCGCAATTGCGAAACTGAACATGGACCACTTGCGAGCTTTGAAAGATGGCCAGCCTTTGTTAATTAAATAACCAGACAACCAACCACCACCAATACTACCAATCGTCGTCGCCGTATAGACGATAATTAATTCTAAACTAGGCTTCTTCAAGTCTAAGTGGAAACGCTCTGAGAAGTAAGATGGTAACCAGAAAAGGAAGAACCACCAGATAGGATCCGTGAACATTTTGCCAAAAAAGAAGGCCCAAGTCTGCTTAAATCCAAACAATTTGCTCCAGCGAACCGGCGTCACATTGTCATCCTTCGCCTCCATATCCGCATGGATATAATCGAATTCTGCTTTTGATAAGGATTGGTGCTTTGAAGGCACCTCATAGTAAAACCACCAGAAGATCAACCAGATAAATCCGATCGCCCCGGTCGCAATAAAGGCCATTTCCCAGCCATATATCCCTAAGATCCAAGGTACTAAAATGGGTGCGGCCACCGCTCCAATATTTGCTCCAGAATTAAAGATACCCGTTGCTAACGCACGTTCGTTTTTAGGGAACCACTCCGCCACGGTCTTAATCGCCGCTGGGAAGTTTCCCGCTTCACCCAGACCTAATAAACCACGCATAAACGCGAAGCTCATCGTGCCTGTGGCTAAGGCATGCATCATCGCCGCAATACTCCAAACGACGATGGAAATAGAATAACCTAATTTCGTGCCAATACGGTCAATAATCCCGCCAAAACCCAATAAACTAATCGCATAGGCCGCTTGGAAAGTGATCACAATATTCGAATAATCTGTTTCAGACCAGTCAAATTCTTTTTCTAAAACCGGTTTCAATAATCCGATAACCTGGCGGTCTAGGTAGTTAATCGTCGTCGCGAAAAATAGCAATGCGCATATTTTCCAGCGGTACTTTCCAATTGTTTCCATATTATAGTTCGTGATAGGTTTGGATCAGGTTAGCGATCGTGTTTGATATAGAGGTATAGTCTTGTTTTTGAATTAAATCAGCCGGGAATAATTGAGAGCCCATCCCTACAGCAGCTGCGCCTGCACCAAACCAAGTCTTTAAGCTTTCGCGGTTCGGTTCCACACCACCGGTTACCATGATTTTGGTCTTAGGCATCGGTCCTTGAATCGCTTTTACGAAAGCGGGTCCTACTACGTTGCCTGGGAAGATTTTTACGTATTTTGCTCCCAAAATCTCCGCATTACGAATCTCCGTCAAGGTCATCGTGCCTGGCATCCAAGGGATATTGTGTTTCGCGCAAACTTCGCCTACGGAAGCCGTGGTGAAGGGTTGCAACATAAAGTCAGCACCCATTTCGATGAATTCAGTCGCCTGTTTTGCATCGTAAATCGTTCCGATTCCTAACACTAAATCTGGGCATTCTTTCTCGCAAAAGTCAATTAGTTTCGCAAAGATGGATGGTGCCGCTTCGCCGCGGTTTGTGAATTCAAATACGCGAATTCCACCGTCGTAGCAGGCTTTCAAAACGTTTTGGGCGATCGTTTGATCGGCGTTGAAAAATAAAGGAACGATAGGCGTTTCCGCTAATCGAGAGTACACTATATCTGCTGAATTTCTAGCCATGATTATCTTTTTAATCGTCCGGTGATATCGCCACCCATGACGGTTTCAATTTCGTCTAGGTTGGATAAATTAATATCCCCTTCGATCGTGTGTTTTAAAGCGGAAGCCGCTACCGCAAAGGCTAAAGACTTCGCCTC
>CANFWR010000039.1 GCA_947450865.1 Cytophagaceae bacterium | reverse complement strand
GCTGGAACTTTTGTGGTCTTTTCTATCATTTCAAACAACTCTTCATCTTTGAAGGATTTTGTAGGGCCGTATTTTGCGGCTAATTCACGCATCATTCTTTGGGTTCCGTAGGCACCATTCGTTTCCTTGCGCAAGAGCAAATCAAGGCAGAAGCCGATGAGCGCCCCTTTTTGGTATACATTCCCATATTCATCCTTGTGTTTATCTAGTGCGCCCAAGCTAAGTTTAGTAAAGGCTAAAGAGGGATTATAGTCATCATTTGCGCGGTTCACTTTCTCCGTCATAGACTCCATAAACTGCTCTAGGGTAGTTAGCCCACCTTGCAATTGCGTGTGGTGGGCCGCATATTCCGTGAGACCCTCATAGAGCCAAAGGTGGCGGGACATTTTGGGCTTTTGGAAATCAAAATTCCCAATCTCCTCCGAGTGAAAGTTTAATGGCGTTTGAATGTGAAAAAATTCGTGTGCACTCACATCGCGAATCGTGCTACCCATCGTGGAGATGTTGTATTCCGGCAGGTAATAAAAAGAGGATTTCGAATGTTCTAAAGCCCCATAACTTCCATTCTTCAGGTGTGTCGACATCATGACTAGGAAGGCGTAGTTTTTTACGGGGAATGTGCCTCCTAAATAGGCTTGTTGTGACTTCAACAACGGAAGGATTTTCTCTGCAATTTGGGCGGCGCGAATCACCTGATTAGGGGAAAAGACCGAAATCAGGATGTCTGCATCACCCACTTTCAGCATAGCTGTATCTGGGTGTGCGACAAGGATGGGAGCATCTGTAAGGCTTTGGTAATTGTCTGCTGTGTAAAATCCGTTTTTATCGACTAATGAGCTGGAGGCTGTCATTCCGAATGGGACGGTTAAATGAAGCGAGACAGGCATTTTCTCCCCACCTTTCACATAGCCTAATAACGCGTGGGTGTTCAGCGCAAAGAGCGTGTCTTCTTGAAAGTTCGTTCCCGCTGGCTCGAATATGTATTTACCCTCAATCTCGGGGCTATCCCAGGTATCATCCACCTCATAGCGGAGGCGAGAGGCCCCGCCAATGATATATGAATTGATGTCTTTTTGTTTCACCTTTACCGCTTTACCGGCAGCATCAAAGGCTTGCAGGTTACTCACATAGCGGCCAAAATCATAGATGGCATAGGTTCCCGGCACGATTTTAGGAAAGCAGTATTCCTTCGCACCAGCTGGCAATTGAACTTCTACGGTCAATCGATCATTTTTGAGTCGATTCAGGTCTATGGAATAGCGGAGGCTATCTTGTGCATTTGTACTGTAAACAAAGCACAGCAGTAGTAGTAGTTTTTTCAGCATTAATTCTTGAAGTTCAGGGCCTCTGAAGGCTGGATTTTAGTAATCAATAGGGTAGGAATGGACATCATAAAACTCACTAACACAATCGTTAGCGCATTGACGATTCCCCAAGTGGCCGCATCCCATTCAATGGGAACGCTTGTCATATAATAACTTTCCGGATCTAATGGGATCAAGTGGTAAGTTGATTGCAGGTAGCAAAATAGGAAGGCAAGGCCGTTTCCCAATAGTAGTCCACGAACTAAAATAAAAAGACCATTCCACCAGAAAATTCGGCGAATCTGTGCCGCGGAGGCTCCCATTGACTTTAATAATCCTACCATGGGAACGCGTTCCATAATAAGCACCCAGAGTGTCGCGATTAAATTAAAGCAGGCCACTACGAAGAGGAGGCTAATGAAGATGACGATATTTCGGTCGAGCATGGTCATCCAATCAAATAGCGCCGGATAGATCTCGGTCACGGGTTGAATGCGCCATTCGGGTGGCATCGTTTTTGCCAGCGCATTCGTTTTCGCTTCTAGGTTCTCCTTGTTTTTAAAGAAGACCTCATAGGTGCCTAGGGAGTCAGCCGTCCAGCCGTTCATCTTTTGGACCCAGTCGCGATCAGCAAGGACGAATATTTTATCAAGTTCTTCTAGCCCGGTTTCATAGATGCCAGCGATTTTTACTTTACGTGGTCTCTCTGGAGCGCTGAGGAAATAGAGAATCAGCGAACCATTGGTTTTGACCTTTAATTGTTTGGCCAAAGCCTCACTCAAAATAACCTCCTGTGTACCACTCAGGCTATTAGAACCGCTTTTTATATTTTTCTGTAATTGCTTCGCAGGAAGATCTTTCCCAATTCCTTTTACCACAATACCGGCTAAACCTTCTTTCCCTACTAAAATCCCCGGTCTCTGCACGTGGGCTTGGATGTGATCAATCTCTGGACGTTGTGCTGTCTTGGACTCCCATGCTCTATTACGAGTCAGTGGACTTTCAGCCAACGAACGATTACCCGATATCTGAGAAATTCGCGCATCCCCAGAAAAGCTGGTCAATTTGTCCTGAATCGTTGTTTTAAAGCCAAAAAGAATCGCAAACGCCACCAGGATAATCGCCGTTCCCAACGCCACCGTCCCGATACCCACATAGGTCACCGTCTTAGAAAAGGAGGTGTCCTGAGTTTTCCGAATACGCCTAGCGACAAAAAGAGGGAAATTCATTAGATTTGATTTTCAATTCTGAACCGCAAAGAAAACACGAATGGGGCGTAAATCAAATAGTATTGTCTTATTGTTCAGCCTTTTGGCTTTTATGGGATTTGGTCAAAAAACGCTCATTCCTGGCGCTGCACAATTCCCCGCATACTTGCCAGCTCTAAAAGGCAAACAAGTTGCCTTAGTCGTTAATCATACCTCCGTGGTAGGGAAGACGCATTTAGCCGATACGTTATTGTCATTGGGCGTTTCAGTAAAGAAGATTTTTGCACCAGAACATGGTTTTAGAGGTACGGCAGATGCTGGAGCTCACATCGATAATGAGGTGGATCGCAAAACGGGTCTTGCCCTCATTTCCCTATATGGTAAACACAAGAAACCTACGCCGGAGGATTTGCAAGGTATTGATATCGTTCTATTCGATATTCAAGATGTAGGAGCTCGCTTTTATACCTATTCTTCTACTCTACATTATGTTTTGGAGGCTTGTGCGGAGAATAAGGTGCCTTTAACGGTTTTGGATCGTCCGAATCCGAATGGTCATTATGTGGATGGGCCGGTTTTAGAAAAGTCGCAGGCCTCTTTCGTGGGTTTGAATCCGATTCCAGTCGTGCACGGATGCACCCTAGGGGAATTAGCGCGAATGATTAATGGGGAAGGTTGGTTAGCGAATAGTGCCAAAGCCTCCCTGAATGTCATTCCTGTCGCGAATTACACGCACGCTTCTCCCGTTCATGTGGCCATCGCGCCCTCGCCTAATTTGCCAAACGATCAATCTATCGCCTTGTATCCATCACTTTGCTTGTTCGAAGGAACGAATGTGAGTATCGGAAGAGGAACCGATTTGCAGTTTCAAGTGGCTGGAACCAATATCGCTGGCCTAGGAGATTACACCTTTACACCGGTTCCAAAGCCTGGAGCGATGGATCCACCTTTAAAAGGCCAAACCTGTTACGGATATAATCTTTCTACATTACCCGCTCGGAACCTAGGCTTTAGTTTAAAATACCTCCTATATTTCTACAGTAAATCAGGTTTAGGGGAGAAATTCTTTACATCGCCAGCTTTCTTCGATAAACTAGCGGGCACCGAATCTCTTCGACTTGCGATCATTGCAGGGAAATCAGAGAAAGAAATTCGGGATTCTTGGGAGCCGGGATTAGTTCAATACCGAAAAATGCGCCAAAATTACCTGCTTTATCGTTAGAATTAGGCAAAAAATTCCGACATTTGCCGTTTATTTTTAAGCAAAAACAAACATGGCGGAAAAGATCCTTATACTTGATTTCGGTTCTCAGGTGACCCAATTAATTGCGCGTCGCATCAGAGAAGCGCAAGTCTATTGCGAAATACATCCTTTTAATCACATTCCTGAAATCGACGAATCGGTAAAAGGAATTATCCTTTCCGGAAGCCCTTGCTCGGTGAGAGATGAAGATTCACCTCGCGTGGATTTAAGTTTGTTTGGTTCTTTGCCCATTTTAGGTATTTGCTATGGAGCACAATTATTAGCACACCAAGGCGGAGGCTCCGTTCAAGCATCGGGTCACCGCGAATACGGTCGTGCTCACATGACAAGTGTAAAAGAGAGTCCTTTATTGAAAGGCTTATCTGCGACTGGTCAGGTTTGGATGTCACACGGGGATACGATTATGGAATTGCCGTCAGAATATGAGTTGATCGGTTCGACCGAGACAGTTCGTGTGGCTGCATTTGCTCACGTTTCGAAGCCCATTTTCGGTATTCAATTTCATCCAGAAGTAACGCACTCGACGGAAGGAAGTATTTTAATTAAGAACTTTATCGTGGGAATTTGTGGCTGCGCTCAGACGTGGACATCGGATTCTTTCGTAGATAGAACCGTTTCAGAGTTACAGGCCAAATTAGGGAATGACAAAGTCGTTCTTGGTCTTTCTGGCGGGGTAGATAGCTCAGTGGCGGCGGTTTTATTACACCGCGCGATTGGCAAAAACCTGTATTGCATCTTCGTAGACAATGGTTTGTTGCGCAAGGATGAATTCGAACAAGTTTTGGCATCCTACGAAACACTAGGCCTAAACGTGAAAGGAGTGAACTCCAAACAACGTTTCTACGACGCCCTAAAAGGCTTAACAGATCCAGAGGACAAGCGTAAAGCCATCGGAAAAACCTTTATCGAGGTATTCGATGAGGAGGCACATTTAATCGAGGGCGTTTCTTGGTTAGGCCAAGGCACGATTTACCCTGATAAAATCGAATCCGTTTCCCTAAAAGGACCAAGCGCAACGATCAAATCTCACCACAACGTGGGAGGTTTGCCAGATTTCATGAAGTTAAAAGTGGTGGAACCTCTGGATGCCTTATTCAAAGATGAGGTTCGTTTAGTAGGTAAAACCTTAGGTGTACCTAAAGATATTTTAGGCCGCCACCCTTTCCCTGGTCCAGGTTTAGGTATCCGCATTTTAGGCGATATCACTCCAGCGAAAGTGGATATCTTACAAAAAGTAGATGCCATTTTCATTAATGGTTTGAAGGAGGATGGTTTGTATGATCAAGTTTGGCAAGCAGGCGCTATCCTATTACCAATTCAATCTGTGGGTGTTATGGGGGATGAGCGTACGTATGAACAAGTTGTTGCCTTACGTGCTGTTTCTAGTGTGGACGGTATGACCGCTGATTGGTGTCATTTGCCTTATGAATTCTTAGGTCGCATTTCGAACGAGATTATCAATAAGGTGAAAGGCGTGAATCGCGTGGTATATGATATTTCGAGTAAGCCGCCGGCTACGATTGAGTGGGAATAAATTGTTTTGTGTGTTCGAAATCGTGCTGCGCAATGATTTCTTCACATCACAAATCAATTTATTTCTATGAAGAGATGGTGCTGCGCAATGATTTTGTGAATTGAAATCTAAATTTAATTCTGAAAATGGTTCGAAAATGTGCTGCGCAATGATTTAATATAAAGCATAAAGCACAAAGAATAAAGCATAAAGATGGAATCCCCGCTGGGGATAATTTTAGAAGTGATTTTTTCTTGTACGTATTAAAAAAGGGATCGAATTCGATCCCTTTTTTAATGCCATCTTTATTCTTTGTGCTTTATTCTTTATTCTTTATGCTTTAGATTTTGAAACAAATCAACCAAATATAGCACCGTCTCCGTCGCCTTCTGCATATCCTGAACCGAAACCCATTCCTGCTTACTATGAAAGGCATGTTCGCCTGCGAAAATATTAGGGCAAGGTAAGCCCATGAAAGTTAAGCGAGATCCGTCAGTTCCGCCGCGAATGCTGGTGGTCTCGGCTTTTAGGCCAGCTAGGCGCATCGCTTCCATCGCTAGATCGATGCATTCTGGATGATCGACCAGAATTTCGTTCATGTTGCGGTATTGCTCTGTTTGGCTATAGGTAGCCGTGGAATTAGGGTATTTGCGCAAGACCATTTCGGAAATTTGCTGGATAATGAATCCATATTCGAGCAATTTTTCAGTGTCAAAATCGCGGATGATGAATTCAATCGTCGCTTCTTCCACACTTCCGGAGATGTCGGTGGGGTGTATGAAGCCTTCTTTTCCTTCGGTGGTTTCGGGGCTTAGGCGGTCTTTGGGTAGGGTGTTGACGATTTCTGCGGCTATTTTAAGGGCGCTTTCCATACGGCCTTTGGCAAAACCCGGATGCTGGGAAATACCTTGAATTTTTACGACAAATCCATCCGCAGAGAAGGTCTCATTCTCTAAATGCCCGCGCTTCTCGCCATCTAAGGTGTAGCCATATTTGGCATTAATCTTCTCCATATCCACGTGATCTGTGCCGCGGCCGACTTCTTCGTCCGGCGTGAAAAGAATGGTGATAGGGCCGTGAGGAACTTCAGGATGTGCAGAATAAAAGGCAGCGACGTCCATAATCTCAGCTACTCCGGCTTTATTATCCGCTCCTAAAAGCGTGGTGCCGCTGGCAGTGATAATGTCGTTTCCGATTTGTTCCGCTAAATCTGGGTGTTCGCTTAGACGAATAATGACAGATGGATCATCTGGTAAAACTAAGTCCTGACCGTGATAATAGGGGTGAACAAGTGGTTTCACCTGCTCGCCAGAGCAATCCGGAGAAGTATCCATGTGGGCACAAAAACAAAGGCCAGGGACTTCATGACTTACATTAGAGAATATGTGTGCATATACGTAACCGTATTCATCGAGGTGCGCATTGGAAATTCCAAGGCTCTGAAGTTCTTGGACTAATACTTTTCCTAGATTTTTTTGTTTTTCCGTCGTGGGGCTGCTGCTCGAGTGGGGGTCGGATTGGGTGTCTATTTGGACATAGTCAAGAAAACGTTCTTTCGATGTGAAGGCGTATTTTTGGATCAATTCCGAGAGCTGCGGCATAAAAAGGGATTTATATTGAAATATTAAAAGAAAAAATTGTCTTTATTAAATTTATTTCTCGTGGAATTATAAAGGTAATACACCTTTCAGAATTACGTATTATCTTAGTGGCTTGAATTTTATAAGCTTTCAACTATGTCTCAAAATGCTGTGATTAACCTCGATGGCCAAACGTTCGAATTACCTACCTTCGTAGGAACCGAAAATGAAAAGGCAATCGACATTGCGAAACTTCGCGATTTATCTGGATACGTTACGTACGATCCAGGTTACAAGAACACGGGTGCAACAAAAAGTGCGATTACTTTTTTAGATGGCGAAGAAGGAATTCTGAGACATTGTGGTTATAGCATTGAAGAGTTAGCCGATAAAGCTAGCTTCTTAGAAGTGGCTTATTTATTATTAAATGGCGAATTGCCTACACAAGCTCAATTAGATGCGTTCGAAGCTTCGGTGAAGAAATACACGGTGACGAACGAGGCCTTATTGAAAATTGAACAAGTTATTCCGTCTTCTACTCACCCAATGAGCGAATTATCAGCTCTAGTAGGTTTAATGGAAGGTCAATATAATCCGGCTGAAACGAAGGAAAATATCTTACGTTTGATCGCTGCCTTGCCCATTTTCGCGGCATGGAACTACAAGAAATCAATTGGCGAAGCATTAGTAGCTCCAGATCAATCTTTGGACTATTGCTCGAACTTCTTGAAAATGATGTTCGCTAAACCAGGCGAAGATTACAAAGTAGATCCGATCGTTTCTAAGGCTTTGAACAAATTATTAATCTTACACGCAGATCACGAGCAAAACTGCTCTACGTCTACGGTTCGTTTGATTGGTTCTTCTCACGCAAGTATATTCTCCAGTATTTCAGGTGGTATCCAGGCATTGTTTGGTCCATTACATGGTGGTGCAAACCAAGCAGTGATTGAGATGTTAGAAGAGATCAAGCAAGCAGGTGGTGAAACTTCTAAGTTTATAGCGATGGCCAAAGACAAGACTTCGGGCTTCCGTTTGATGGGTTTTGGACACCGCGTTTACAAGAACTTTGATCCACGTGCCCGTATTATTAAGGTAGCAGCGGATGACGTGTTAACGGCTTTAGGCGTTAAAGATCCTGTTTTAACGATTGCACAAGAATTAGAAGCGGCCGCTTTAAGTGATGAGTATTTCGTAGCTCGTAAATTATACCCGAACGTAGATTTCTACTCAGGTATCATTTACCGCGCTTTGGGCATTCCTACGGATATGTTTACGATCTTATTTGCGATCGGACGTCTTCCAGGTTGGATTTCTCAACACCAAGAAATGATGACAAACAAGGAGCCTATCGGTCGCCCTCGTCAAATCTACGTAGGTTCTCCTGCGCGTGCATTTGTCGATATCGCGAATCGTTAATCTTTGTTTCAATAGATTGAAAAAGCCTCCAATTTCGGGGGCTTTTTTGTTTTACGGGGAGATTCGGCCTAGCTTTGTATCCTTATGCGGATACTAATTTTCCTTTTGTTTTGTTTTTTTGCTAATGCTCAGGTCCAAAAAGGGCACGCGTCTTTCTATTCAAATCGATTGAAAGGACATCGGACGAGTAGTGGGGAGAAATACCATCCAGCTAAATTCACGGCGGCGCATCGCCATTTGCCATTTAATACCTGGGTGGAGGTTTATATGCCCAAAACAAAGAAGACCACTTTTGTTCGAATCATCGACCGTGGCCCGCATAGTCGCAGACGAATTATTGATGTATCGAGGGCTGCTGCAAAGGATTTGGGATTAATTCCACACGGTTTTGCAACGGTTCATATCAAACCGGTGACAGAGAAGTCTCGAATTGATTCCTTGAATGCTATGGAATCTGCAGAAATTTATGAGTTTGAACCGAAATCCGCCACGACGGATTCGCTTTCACGAAATCCACAATAAGGGGATTCATCTGTTCTTGCTTGGACCACTCGGGCTGCAAGTATAATTCCGCCGAATCAGGTAATTTTTCAGCCCATTCTTGTGCCCAAGGGATATCAGAAGGGTGATTGACTACGACTTTGAGCTCATTTGTAATCGCTAAAATACCCTCATTAGGGGCTTTGAATTTTTTAGGGGAGAAACAAATCCAATCCCAAGTTCCTGTAATGGCCGTTGCGACACCGGATGTTTCGATATGGGTTCTGAATCCTGCTTCTTTTAGCGCTTCAGTCAAAGGACCTAAATCGTGCATCAACGGTTCTCCGCCTGTAATGACCACTAATCGGCCTGGATTCACGAGTGCTTCAGCCACTAATGTTTCTACTGTTTTTACGGGGTGCGTATCCAGAGGCCAGGATTCTTTCACGTCACACCAATGGCAACCCACGTCACAACCACCCAAACGAATGAAATAGGCAGCGTGTCCCTGGTATTTACCTTCCCCTTGCAGGGTGTAAAAAGATTCCATCACTGGATAGGTAAATTCGGCTCTTTTTACGGCGGTTTTTATATCTTTGGGGTTGGATTGCATTAGGACTTAAATTGAATGACAAAATTAAGTCTAGAATTGTAATTTAACTAATCGATGAATCCAACAAACGCAAAAAATCGACTATTTCTTGCATTAGGGCTAGTAGGCACTTTGTGCTTGTTATCCGCTTGTTGGTCAGCTCGTTGTCCTTATCAAACCTGTCGCGTAAAAGTGGAACACCGCCACGGCGTAGGTTATTACCGTCCTAATGTGGCCTTTTCATGGATGTGGACTCCTCGTTACAAGCATATTCGCGCCGATCAATCTAAAAAGAAACCGAGATGAAGCAGAACGTCGTTTTTTCCGCGGGATCGCTGAATCAATTGCCATTGGATTGGGAGGGAAATCGCCAGCGTATTTTGGCGGCCATCTCTCAGGCCTCATCTGAAGGTTCGTCTCTTTTGTGTTTACCTGAATTATGTATTTCTGGTTATGGCTGTGAGGATCAGTTTTTAGCGCCTTTTACGGCGGCTAAATCTTGGGAATCCCTAGAGTTAATCGCTTCCGAGGTTTCTGAAATGGTCGCGGTGGTGGGATTACCCTTGCCTTTTGAAGGCGATTTGTATAATGTGTCTGCCATTTTAGCGCAGGGTAAAATACAAGCCTTGATCCCCAAACAATTTTTAGCGGATGATGGCGTGCATTACGAACCGCGATGGTTCAAACCTTGGCCTCGAGGGCTGCGGAAAACGTACAAAGGAATTCCTCTAGGGGATTATCGTATCCATTTTGCTGGCATTACGCTTGGAATAGAAATCTGCCAAGATGCTTGGGAAGGGGAGAAACGACCAGCGTATGATTTAGCTAAGCGGGGCGTTTCGGTGATTTGTAATCCCACGGCCTCTCACTTTGCGTTTGGTAAAGCAGAATTAAGAAAGACATTAACCCTTGACGGCGCTAAAATTATCAACGGCGCTTATCTATTCGCGAATTTACTGGGGAACGAAGCAGGACGCATCATCTTTGATGGAGATGCCTACATCGCTCATGAGGGTTCTATTTTAGCCCAAACACCGCGTTTTTCTTTTCAAGATTATACTTTAGTTTCCTACGAAATTAAACTAGATAAAAGAGAAGAGAGTGGAGATGATGTGGTTTCATTTGAAATTCATCTTCCTGAAACACATATAACAAAAACTTCAATAGTCCCAGCCTGGGAAAGTTCAGCATCGAAAAAAGAGGACGAATTTTCTCGCGCAGTGGCCTTAGGATTATTTGATTATTTACGCAAATCTCGCTCACAGGGATGGGTTTTATCGCTTTCTGGTGGTGCAGATTCATCTGCTATTGCTTCACTTTGTGCGTTGAGTATTCAGTATGCAAAAGAAGAATTAGGCTGGGAAGGTTTGAAGCAAAAGCTGAATTATATTTCCTTGACTACGCCAGATAAAGCGATGTCTGAATTATTAACGACCATTTATCAGGGAACCGTTAATTCTTCCCAAAATACCCGCGATTCTGCTCGAGAATTAGCAGAATGGATCGGAACACAACATTATGTCATTGAAATTGATTCGATTGTAGCAGGTTACCGAGACTTAATTGAAGGAGCCATTGGGCGTCCTTTGACTTGGGAACAGGATGATATTACTCTCCAAAACGTACAAGCTCGCGTCCGTGCCCCTAGTGCTTGGATGCTCGCGAATATTAAAAATGCCTTATTACTCGCTACGTCGAATCGCTCGGAGGCGAGTGTGGGTTATGCGACGATGGACGGAGATACGTCGGGTTCGATTTCGCCCATTTCTGGGATTGATAAGAGTTTCATTCGGACTTGGTTGCTTTGGTTAGAGGCTCAGGGTTTTAAAGGGCTGCATTTAGTGAATAGTTTAGAGCCGAGTGCGGAATTGCGTCCACTCTCTGAAAAGCAGGTGGATGAGGAGGATTTAATGCCTTATCCGATTTTAAATACTATTGAGCGATTAGTTTTTTATGATTTATTGTCGCCGCATGAGTGTTTAGAAGAGGTGAATAAGCGCTATGGAGCTGTTTTTGCCAAAGAAAAGCTCGAAGAATTCGTTCGTCGATTCTTCCGTCTTTGGGCACGAAATCAGTGGAAAAGAGAACGCTATGCGCCCGGATTCCATGTGGATGACTACAGTTTGGATCCCAAAAGTTGGTTACGCTTCCCGATTTTATCAGCGGGATTAGAAAAAGATATATAAACAAAACACGAATAAGCAGATGTTATTAGTTGTGGATGTGGGGAACACGGATATCGTGTTTGGTTTTTATGAAGATCAAACCTGGAAAGCAGTTTTGAGAACGCCTACGCACCAGCCTTGGAGTGCGAATGGTGTGGTGAATTGGATTAAGAAGGAATGGGCGTCTAAAGATTTAGGGGAAACCTTACCTTCTTTGGCCTTAATATCTTCTGTAGTACCCTCTATTTCGCCTCAAATCCAGCGTGGATTAGCTTTATGGCTAGGTTATTCGCCGGCTGTTATGCGGCCTAAACTATATGAGACCTTAGCCATCCAAGTCATCGTACCCGATGAAATCGGTTCGGATTTAGTCGCTAACGCCGTTTATGCGCATGAAAACTATAAATCGAATGTGCTGATTGTGGATTTTGGAACGGCTTTAACCTTCACACTAGTCAATGCGGAAGGCAAAATGGAAGGTGTTTCGATTGCGCCTGGTTTAAAAACGGCGGTGAAATCTTTGTTCTCCCAAACGGCACAATTACCCGAAGTTCCACTCGAAATGCCCGAATTCAACTTAGGTACCGATACGGTTTCGGCAATTCAGGCAGGAATTTTATGGGGCTATGTAGGAATGGTGAAAGAAATGATCAGCCGCGTAAAAGAAGATAAAAATGGGGATTTGAAAGTAGTAGCGACGGGCGGATTGTCCTCGATTTTGACCCCATTAGCCTCTTATTTCGATGAGGTAAATAAATTAATTACGTTAGAAGGTCTGCGCCTAATTGCAGAACGTATTAAAGTCTAAGCAGATGTTTCCGAAAGAACAAGGATACTTTTTTCCCGCCGAATGGCATCCTCACATCGCCACCTGGATTACTTTTCCGCATAACGATCACTCGTGGCAGGAAGAGAAGTTAGGGCAGATGTACCCAGAATATTTCGCTTTAATTAAGGCGATTTCTGCAGGGGAGCAGGTACGGATTAATGTGAATTCTGAAATGTTGCAAACTTTTATCGAAAGTCAATTGCCTATTTATGGTATTGATCCAGCTAAAATTGAATTCAATATTCAACCTACTAATGATGCTTGGTGTCGCGATCACGGGCCTGCCTTTTTAGTAAAAGAAGGAAGTGAAGAACGTTTAGTGGTAAATTGGGAATACAATGCCTGGGGTGGTAAATATCCGCCTTTTTCGGATGATAATGCGTTGCCGTCAACAATTTCAACGCGCCTATCTCTACCTTCCGTTTCCCCTGGAATTATCATGGAAGGAGGATCCGTGGATTTTAATGGAGCAGGAACCGTATTAACGAGTCGTTCTTGTTTATTGAATAAGAATCGGAATCCGCATTTGACTCAAGAAGATATTGAAACCTATTTGAAAAATTATTACGGTGTTTCACAGGTGCTTTGGGTATCTGATGGGATTGTAGGGGATGATACGGATGGGCATATCGATGATACAGTTCGATTTGTGAATGCAAATACGGTTATCACGATGGTAGAACCGAATGTGGAGGATGAGAATCACGCGGTGTTAGCGGCTAATTTGGCTGAATTAAAGCAAATGACCCTACTAGACGGCTCGCCTTTACAAATAGTGGAGATTCCCATGCCGGATGCCGTTGTGATTGATGGTTTTAGGGCTCCGGGTTCCTATGCGAATTTTTATATCTGTAATGCAGGAGTATTGGTGCCTATTTTCGATTGTCCCCAAGACGAAATTGCCTTAGCGATATTGCGTCAATTGTTTACTGATCGCCCGGTGATAGGATTGTCGGCTCGGGAGATTATTTGGGGCCAAGGCAGTTTTCATTGTTTGACCCAGCAAGAACCAGCGCCGTGCGTATAATCCTTTTTCTTTTCTTGATTACCTTGTTTTCTTGTGCTCGAAAATCGACTCCTCAGCAGGTGGTCGCGCCTGTGGAAAAAACCACGAGGGTTTCGTTGAAAACATTGACGGTGAATAAGACGCAGGAGATGTTAGGTGATGAGTTAGTATTAGTGGGTGCTTTGGGCATCATCGAGAATGGAAAAGTCAGGCCAGTTCAGGTATTCTCCTCTTATCTTGGGAAAGTGAAGAAAGGGCAGGTCATTCGTTTAGATACAATTAAAGCGCTGGAAATACGTTTACAATCGGGCCAAAAAGCCAGCTTCCAACTTTCCCTCTTCGAAATCGAAGACTACCAGCCCACAAAGAAATGGGTGAATCGCTTTAATTCGGTGAGTGGGGTATTGGCTTTGCCTTTGGCCTTAACTTCCGCCGAAAATCCAGTAGCTTGGTTTTTATGGGGAATGAAAGCCGGATCTTTAGGACTGGATTGGGTGAGTGAATTAGATGTAAAAGACCTGCTAGGCGTCTCAGAGACCCAATGGGACTACGAATCCGGTATTTCCTCTATTAGAAATGGAAAATGGGTGGGTGGTCGAAAATTTATCGATGCCTATGAATACCGGTACCAGATTCAAATTAACGTAGATTAACCGTTTTTGTCGGGGATTATTCGTAATTTTGTTAGCTTATTTTTAAGAATGAAGGATTTAAAATTACTATTGGGATTAGTCTTGTGTTTGCCTTTCGCGAGTTTTGCGCAAAGTGCTTCGCCTATACAGATTGGTCCTAAGAAGATATCGGCAGAGAGCTTTCTGCAAGTGTACAAGCCATTAGTCGAGTCTGATAGTATCACGAAAGACAATCAAGCCGCTTTTTTATCTGACTACATCGATTACCAATTGAAAATCGTAGCTGCGGAACAAGAGAAATTAGCTAATCAACCAGACTTTAAGGAAGAGTATGCAAGTTTTAGAAAAGAATTAGCTACACCTTATTTGGTAGACTTACCTACGCTGGATATGCTCGTTAAGCAGGCATACCAGCGGATGAAGGAGGAAAAGAAAGTAAGCCAAATCCTGGTCAAACTGGGGGATAATGCAAGTCCTGCTGATACCTTAATTGCTTTTCAAAAAATTGAGAATATCTACCAAAAGTTAAAAGCGGGCGAGGATTTCGCTGCATTAGCCACCCGCTTTTCAGAAGATGAAATGTCAGCTGCAAAAGGCGGAGTTTTAGGGTATATCACCTCCCTTCAAACGGCGTATGATTTCGAAAATGCCATCTATTCCATTGGAATAGGGGAATATTCAAAACCTTTCCGTACATCCAGTGGCTACCATATTGTGAAGATTTTGAATCAACGTCCTAATTCAGGTAAGATTCGTCTAGCCCATATTATTGTATCTGCTGCGGTGGATGCTCCTACGGCTTTGCAAGTAGAGGCGAAAAAGAAAATCGAACAAGTGGAAGCCTACCTAAAGGCGGGTGAAAGTTTCGAATTAGTTTGTAAGAATTATTCGGAGGATCCTTATTCGAGAGGTCGTGGGGGAGAGATTAGACGTTGGTATTTTTCCTCTGATTTAAGCGAGGAATTGCAAGATGCATTATTTGGATTAGAGCGTTTAGGAGATCTTTCGAAGCCTATCCGGACGAATTTAGGCTGGCAATTATTTAAGTTGTTGGATAAGAAGCCGCTCTTGACATTTGAAGATATGTCAGAGTTCATCAAACAAAAGGTACTAACTGATGCTGATCGCCAAGGTTTGATCAAGCAAGCTTTTATGAAGCGTGTTCGCGTGGAGAATAAAGTGATTGTGCAAGAAGCAACTAAGAAAGCGGCTTTTGAACGTATGAACGTGGAAAGAACGGGATCTGAGCCATTTTTGCAAGAGCCTATTTTTTCGGTTTTAGATAAAAAATATACGGTTGGTGATTTTTATGCACACGTTCAGGCTCAGCAAAAGAGACGGATTAAATCACTTGGTTATTTGCCCGTGGTATCGGAACAATCGTATTTAGATGAGTTGATTGAGAAGGAGACGTTGAATGCGGAGGAAGCAAATTTAGAAAGCAAATATCCAGCGTTTAAAGAACAGATGGCTGACTTCTTAGAAGGAAGTTTATTTAGCAAAATGACGGATCGGGAGATTTTCGAAAAGTCATTAGACTCGGTAGCGCAAGCTAAATTTTATCAAGCTAATAAAGCGGCCTTTGTGATGCCAGCGCGTTTGGAAGCGAAATTAGTTGTGGCTGATACCCAGAAAACGTTGAAAGAGGCTTTGGACTTATTGAAAAAGTCACCTTATCCAATGAATAAGAAGTTTGCTGATCTTTCTTTTGGTTTTAAGGAATCAAAATTAGAGGAATCATCAACTAAATTATTAGCGGAACTATTCCTGACCATGGCGAAGAATGTGGATTATGTGGTGGAAATTTCAGGACACCGCGATGCCTCAGAAGAGGATAGTTTGTCAGAAGCGCGTATCAATAAGGTCGTTTCTTATTTAAATGCCAAAGGGATTTCTTCCCATCGCATCATTCAAAAGGATGAAGCAAATTTAAAGGCAGCTTCTAAAACGGTGAAAACAAAAAATGCCCGCGTTTCCTTCCGATTCTTTTCTTCGAGTATGGATGATGTAGTGAAGCGTTTTAATGCGTTGAAACCAGAGAGTCTAGAAGCGAAAGAGGGTTACTTTAAAAAGGGAGTATCTCCTGTGATCGATGCGGTTGAGTGGACGGTAGGTCCTAAAAATTATGAAGGATCTGGTAAATTCGCCTTTGTGGAGGTAAAGAAAGTAGAGCCTGAGCGTCCCCGTTCTTTTGAAGAAGCTAGAGGTTTAGTTATTCGTGCTTTACAAGAACGCTTAGAAAAGGAGTGGATAGCAAAATTAAAGCAACAATACCCGGTTGAGATTAACCAGGTGGAATTAGAAAAATTACTGAAATAATAGAAATATGAAATTGACTCGTTGGGTTTTAGGTTGGTGTTTAGTGTTAGGGAGTTTATCTGCATTTGCGCAAGAGGACGTGAACAAGAATGTATTGGATCGCATCATTGTGAAAGTAGATAATTACTTCATTTTGAAATCAGAGGTAGAGAATCAATACCAACAATACATTACAAGCGGACAAGCGAATACACCTAATCGTTGCCAAATTTTGGAAGGATTAGTTGTCAACAAATTGATGCTCGCTAAAGCGGAAATTGACTCGGTTATCGTTGATGATAAGCGAATCGAAGCGGAACTTAATAGCCGTATGGAGCAAATGGAAGGTCAATACGGGTCAGCAAAGAACATCGTAGAGGCTTATGGAAAATCCATTGCGACCTTAAAAGAGGATTTGCGTTCTTCTCTAAAAGAGCAGTTGACTGGCCGTAAAATGCAAGATAAAATCACGGATGATGTGAAAATAACGCCTAAGGAGGTGGCTGCTTTTTTCAATGATATCCCACGTGATTCATTACCTTATTTGCCTGCAGAAGTGGAGATCAGCCACATCATTCGTATCGCAAAGCCGAACAAGAATCAGAAAGAAGAATTGTATGCGAAATTATTGGATTTTCGTCGTCGAGTAGAGAAAGGGGAGAGTTTTGAGGATTTGGCCAAAGTACATTCAGAAGATTTAGGCTCAGGAAAACGTGGCGGAGACTTAGGTTTTGCAAAACGTGGAGCCATGGTAGCACCCTTCGAAGCAGCAGCTTTACGCTTAAAACCTAATCAAATGTCTGATGTAGTAGAGTCGGAATTCGGATTTCACTTAATTCAATTATTAGAAATCAGAGGTCAAGAATACCACGCACGTCATATCTTATTGCGTCCGGATTACCAGAAACTTGATTTGACAGAGCCAACTAAATTCTTAGATAGCATTCGTGTATTAGTTCAACGTGATTCAACTACGTTTGAAAAGGCCGCAAAGGAATTCTCAGAAGACAAAACCACGCAGGATGCTGGTGGTGTGATTATGGATGCGACAAACGGAGGTAATCGTTTAGCTTACGATGGAACAATGGATCCAGCTTTATTCTTTGCCTTGGATTCAATGAAGGTAGGAACAATTTCTACCCCAATTCCTTTCCGTACGGATGATGGTCGCTCTGCAGTGCGTATTTTGTTTTTCAAAGCAAAACACCCTCCACACTTTGCTAACTTAAAGGATGATTACCAAAAGCTATCTCAAATCACTTTATCTCGTAAAAAGAACAACGCGATTGAAAAGTGGTTTATGAAAGCTAAAGATGATGTCTTTATCTTTATCGATGATGAGTATAAGGATTGCCGGATTCTGGAGGATGTGCAGCAGCGGGAGTAATTTTCAAAGAGCAAAGTTCAAAGATCAAAGTTCAGATTTTGTATATCAGATGGCGATGAATATTTAATGAAAAAAAAGCGGCTAGTGCCGCTTTTTTTGATGAGTATGTATTCGGTCGGCAGTGAGCAGTTGTCAGTTTGTTAACTCTAGACTATATATTAATTGCATGTTCAAAGAGGTTTAATTTTTATTCCATTCGAAAATTATTGCGAAGCACAATTTTGAATGGAATGAAAACTAAACAGCGACAGGCGCCTTAATCCCCGGATAAGGATCATATCCTTCCAGCGTAAAGTCTTCGTATTTGAAATCCAAAATATCCTTCACTTCTGGATTGATCTTCATGGTAGGTAACGCCCGTGGAGTACGCGTTAATTGCAGTTCCACTTGTTCCATGTGATTGCTATAAAGATGGGTATCGCCACCCGTCCAAATAAAATCACCTAGACCTAAATCACATACTTGCGCCATCATCATTGTCAATAAGGCATAAGAAGCAATGTTGAAAGGAACACCTAAGAATACGTCTGCGGAGCGTTGGTATAATTGACATGAAAGTTTCCCGTTTGCCACATAGAACTGAAAGAAAGCGTGGCAAGGCATTAAGGCCATTTTAGGTAGGTCTGCCACGTTCCAAGCACTTACAATGATTCGACGGGAGTCAGGGTTCGTTTTAAGCGTGTGAACGGCCTCTTTGATTTGGTCGATCACCACGCCATTTGCGCCTTCCCAGCTTCTCCATTGCTTTCCGTAAACAGGACCTAGGTCTCCATTCTCATCTGCCCATTCATCCCAAATACGCACACCATTCTCAGTCAAATAACCAATATTCGTTTCGCCATTTAAGAACCATAATAGTTCATGAATGATCGATTTTAAGTGCGTTTTCTTGGTGGTAACTAAAGGGAAACCTTCTTCTAGATTGAAGCGCATTTGGTAGCCAAAAACACTCGTCGTGCCCGTTCCTGTGCGATCGGATTTGAAGGTGCCGTTTTCCTTAATGTGGGTTAATAAATCTAAGTATGCTTGCATATTAGGCGTCGAATTTTTCTCCGTTTAAAACTAAGGTATGAGTAATGGTTGAGCTAGGCTCTAATTGAGCGGTAGCTGAACAGTATTTGTCCATAGACATTTGGATCGCTTTTAGGGCTTTTGAACCGTCTATTTGGCCTTTTAATTCAAATTGTATGTTGATTTGACGGAAAGGGGTTTTCTCTGTCCCTTCGATCTTTTCGCGATTGCCTGAAACACGAATTTGGAAGTCCTCTACGACTTGACGTTGCTTCTTTAAAATAAGAATGACATCAATGGCGGTGCAGCCACCTAGGCCCATTAAAAGTAGTTCCATCGGACGTGCGCCCGCATTGTGACCGCCAATACCTTCAGCCGCATCGATGTGCACGGGGATGGGAGAGGAGCCTTTGGCCTCAAAATGAAAATCTTGATCTAAGCGATTTAATACTACTTCCATGGCTTATTTTAACAAATTGGATTTAAGTTCTTTGTTCCATAATACCTCTCCCTTAACGTTGAAAATGGTAATGGTTAACGTGCGGTCCTTCAATGGTCCTGTCACTTCAATTTTAGAAAAGGCTCTTTCCTGTACCAAAGTTCCAGGAACCAAAGTCTCGTTATAATCTAGCTTCACCGCATCGGCCTTTCCAGCTGTCATCGGAGAAACCGTCAAATCGTACAAAGGATAAGTGCCTTCGCGCTCTAATTTATTTAAATCAGAAATGTGACGATCACCTGTT
>CANFWR010000038.1 GCA_947450865.1 Cytophagaceae bacterium | reverse complement strand
CGCTCTCCTGCTGGTTCAAAATCGAAACAATTTGCGTTTCTGTAAATCGGGTCTTCTTCATATGCAATTTAAAATTAAAGGTTTTTTCTTCAATTCTAAACTGTCTGTTAATTAGGGACACTTACACACATGGGACTGATTTCAACGAATTATAATCCGTTAAGACACTCAAAAAATACAAATAGATTAATCTGGTTGGGTTTTGATTCGATTTAGATCCATTAGTCTACTAAATTAGTCAACTAGTGGGACCACAATTAATTTCATAATCGCCTGTAAGTCATAAAACTTACGGGCGTTTTTGTTTTACAAGTGTAACATAGGTAAAACTATTATTTTGTCAAATAGTCATATAACGAATCTTCCACCGGTTGATTCAATTTAAAAATCACCTTTACTACGGAAACACTTTTACCATGATCGTCCAGAATTGTGGTCTCTTCAAAACTTTCTTCTACGGGTTTCACATCACCCATGTAGTAAAAATCACTTCCTTCTCCATTACTCTTTTTAATAAATAAGGATAATCGCAATTCATTGTTGTGATTCTTTATTGCGGATACATCTTTACTTTCGATATTCCTCCTAGGCTTTGAAAACCACTGAAAATAGCTGTTATTAATAAATTTATCTTCAAATTTTGTCGAAGCTGCGATATTTTCATCTTTATGATAATTGACAAATATCGGACATGTGTTATACTTTATACTGTAACCATACATGGTCGATTCTTCATTTTTTTCCCAATTCAAAATTCGACAAATATCCTTTCGAGAATACTTTTGATGAATTAAAAACCCATCTAAATATTTATCTAAATCAAATGTTTGATCAAATCTAGTTATGCCATAATATACGCTATCTAGTAAATAGCTATGAAACGTAGGCTTTGATAATTGGATCTTGAAATATTCAGAAATTGAGATTACTCCATCTTCAAAATTCACTAAATCATTTGACCCTAAACCTTTGATTGAGTTTCGCTTATTTATAAAATAGAAATTCAAATTTGATATAACTGAAACAACGGTTTCAATAGATATAACAAATCCATATTTACCATATATCAACTCAACAAATTCTCCGATTTTAACCTTCTCCTTAGTGATTAAAATGTGTAACAATTCTGATTCCTCGACACGTTTTGCATTATTTACTTCGGTCGAATATAACTTTAAGATGGCTAATTGATCTAGATTTAAAGCTCCTGATAAGTCAGACTCAATTGATGATACAAATTGAAAATATGAACCTGAATATTCCGCAAATAAAATTGGATCGCGCGAACCATGGTAAATAAAATCCATCATCATCGGACTATAACCAATTTTATACTTTAATAAATCGTAGTCCTTTACTAAATCCTTCTTTAATGAGAAATTGGATTGATCTATGGCCGCATAAATTTTCTCTTTGGCAATATTATCAAAATTGATTGTTGACGTACCTGGGATTTGATTACTTCCTCCTGCAATCAGCTTTCTTAGATTATCCTTGTTGTAGGAAGTGTCTCCAAACAAAGCAATAGGAATCAAAAAGTTATTGGAATAATTACCAATAAAGTCAATAACAGTTAAATACTCTTTCCACTCAGCTTTTCGCAATCCTCGACCCAATTGCTGCACAAAAATGATTGCAGACTGGGTAGGCCGCAGCATGATTACTTGATTAACTCGAGGAATGTCAATCCCCTCATTAAATATATCTACGGTAAAAATGTAATCTAATTTATCAGCTGGATCATCTGATTCTAATCGATCAATTGCAGCATTTCTTTGCGCATCAGAACTTTCACCAGACAAAGCAATTGACTTAAATCCACGTTTTACAAATTGTTCAGAAAGTGATTTTGCCTCTTCGACTTTGGAACAAAAAACCAAACCTCTGATATTGCCATCATCGCAATTGTAAAAAAGTGAATTTTCAATAATTCGATCAACTCTCTCCTGAGATGTCAACAGATTAAATTCAGCCTTCTCCTCTATCAACTGCCCGTCGATAGATAAATCTGTTACTCCAAAATAATGAAAGGGCGATAAAATTTCGATTTCTAAAGCTTTTTGTAACCGAATTTCATACGCTATATTATGATCATATAAAGAGAAAATATCCAACCCATCAGTCCTTTCTGGAGTGGCAGTCATACCTAACAAAAATTTAGGCTTGAAATACTTTACTATTTTTTGATACGAATCTGCACCTGCTCTATGAGATTCATCAATTATGATATAATCAAAATGATCAGGGGAAAACACTTCTAAATGTTCAGTTCTTGAAATTGTCTGAATAGTTGAAAAGATAAAGTCCTTATCCTGCTCCCTGCGACCACCTGAATAAAAGCCCATTTCCTTTTTAAATCCAAAAACTTGCTTGAAAGTCTTGAGTGCTGCCTCCGCTATATTAGCACGATGAACAACAAATAATAATTTGTTCGGCTTAAATTCTTGTGCATCAAAAGCAGAAAGAAAGGTCTTTCCTGTTCCGGTTGCGGAAATCAATAATGCCTTATTTTTGCCTTCACTTCTAATCTTTTTGAGATTAGACAAAGCTTCTATTTGCATTAAATTGGGACTAATCTTTTTCGTCCCAAGAGGATTAATTTCTATTTGCTTGAAAAGGTATTCAGCCTGAAACTTTTTACCATTCTCATATTCTGTTTCATATTGACCGATAAAGGCTTCATCCACGATTGAAGAACCCTTAAAGTCATTACCAAATTCAAGTAATGCCTTCTGGATTATATAACTGTCAATTTTGGCCGAAACCTTCAAATTGAGTTCTTTATTCGTACTCAATGCGGTAGCAGTCAAATTACTAGAACCTACAATCAGGTTATAATATTCGCCCTTTTTAAACAGATAACCTTTGGAATGAAAATTATCATTTGTATTAATCCTTAATTCAATATTCTTGAATTTCAGTAATCTTTTTAACGCTTCTGGTTGAGTGAAATTCAAATATTGAGATACCAATATCTTCCCTTTAATCTTTTGATTTTGTAGTTCTTTGAAAGTATTTAACAAAGATTGCAATCCGCCATTCGTTAAAAAAGCGACTGAGAACCAAAACTCCTCACATGAATTCAACTCTGCAATAATACTTGACAGAACTTTTACTCCTGCACTACGTTCATTGGTTAATAATCTAGGAATATATTCTCCTGATGAATCAATAGATTTCTCTATAAACCCAGCTTTGATATTATTATAGAACTCATCATTAAGCTCAGCCATTTGATTCAGCAATTAGTTTTTCTACAAATGGAATATCAGCCGCAGCCCAGTCAAGACTAGAAAGTTGACTTACAGATAATTTCATAAAGTTTAAATGTTCATTCAATTGAATTTCTTCCAAATTGGAAGCAAAACATTTAAATGCGTGCATGGTGATTTTAAAATCTGGATACTGATGATCCACTGTTTGGAAAAATTCTAACCCAAAAATATCAACATTTAATTCCTCTTTAATTTCTCGAACTAAAGCTATTTCAGGCGTTTCACCCTCTTCTATTTTTCCCCCTGGAAATTCATATTTTTCAGAGACATATTCAAACTTACTCGGTCCCCTCTGAAAACAAAGAATCTCATTATTAACTTGAATAATAGCAGCAGACACGAAATAGTGCTTCATAAAGGAAATTTAAAAAATCAATTTACTTATTAAATTCAGAAATTCCAGGGATCTAACCTTCAGAAGCTGAGAATGATAAAAGATACTATATAGATACGGCGGAGTTTGGGAGTTTTATGAGAGTTGTATGGGTGGGGTGTAGGGGGTATACTCCTCCGCAATCATCCATTTCTCCCGCATACGAAAGGCGGGGATCGTTTGCCTTTTGGCCTTATTCGCGGCTACATTCAGTTTAATGGCATTTTTAGTAGCCCATTTAGATAGAGGAATGATCTTTTTTGCGGTCAGAATGGTAATACGTTTGTGCAATGTTTCCTGCAAAAGCAAAGCGAACAATTTAGAGAAACCATCTGATTTCATCGTAGTTTGAAACCGAGCAAATAACGGATAGTATTCCGTGTGCTTGCTTTTGTTCGGAATGATAATAGGAGGAAATCCCGCCTTCACTAGCTGTAGGTTAATCAGCACTCTCCCCATACGTCCATTCCCGTCCACAAAAGGGTGAATCGTTTCAAATTCAGCATGAAAGTCTGCAATTGCGTCTAAAAAATAGCTGGTTTTATCTTTTTTAAACCTATCCACTAATTCCTCCATAAGTGTCGCCACAAAAGCTGGATTAGCCCCTAAATGGTTGCCCACTCGCACCCATTCTTTACCAATTCTAAATCTGCCAGCAATTTTATCATCGATGTGACTGAGTAAGATTTTATGCCAACTTAAAATGAGTTTGAGGCTTAAAGCTGCCTTGCTTTTCTCCACAACCGTTTCTGTCAGTATGGCCAAATTTTTCGCTTCATACACTTCCCTCACCTGCACATTTCGGCCTAAAATACCACCCGAAAGAATGATTTCTGTATCCTCTAAACTAAGGGTGGAATTTTCAATGGCATTTGAGTTATAGACCAACTCTGGAATTTCAGCCAAGGCAATCTCTTTTAACAAACGCTCATTGCCCTTTATTAAGCTTTCGTACTGCTTTCGCAATGCTTCAATCTTATCTTTTGTGGCTTGGTTGATCATGTTGAGATTAGTAACTTACCGTGAAAAAGTGTGTAAATATACAACTTTTCACGGTAAGTTGAATGAATTTATATATGAAATAAGATATTTACCTCTCAACACATTACCACTAAAATGGTAGTTTTAAACACTTTTGTTTTTTACTTTGTTATTGATTTATTCAACAATCTAATCGTAAAATACGAATGAAACCTAACCTACAATTTTATTTGCGAGGAGTAATGGGATTATTCTTCCTGCTTTTTGCTTCAATGCCTTCAGAGGCACGTTTTTCAGCCTATGCTAAAGAAGATTCAAGTTCGTTCAAGCAGTTTAAAGGATCTATTTTAGACAGTAAAACAAGAAACGAACTCATCTACGCGAGCATCACCGTTTCCGGAACTTCCATCTCTACCATCAGCAACAGCGAGGGGAAATTTTCCATCAAAGTTCCAGCAGAAAATCAGAATGCAACCCTCCTCATTTCCTTTCTAGGCTACAAAAATAAAGTCGTTTCCATCCAGGATTTAAAGCCAGAAAAAAATGTGCTGTATTTAGAGCCCAGCTTTACCTTTCTGGAAGAGGTGGTGGTAAAAGGTGGTGATGCAAAAAATATCTATATTGGGGTTTTGGCAAATCGATTACAAAACTATGGCGACGATCCCATCCAAATGACGGCTTTTTACCGCGAAACGATTCGTAAACGCCGCAACTACGTCTCCCTTTCCGAATCCATCATTAATGTGCTAAAGCAACCATTCTTAGGTGGTTCTCAAGACCAAATCAGCCTGTTCAAGGGTAGAAAAAATGCCGATTACACGAAGCTAGATACGGTCAATTTCAAACTCCAAGGCGGACCATTCTCCGCCTTATACATCGATTTAGTGAAGTATCCTGACTTTATCTTTTCAAACGAGGCATTCGAACTCTACGATTTCAACCTAGAGGATAACACCCAGATAAATGATAACAAGGTTTTGGTTTTAGCCTTCAGACAAAAGCAAGGCATCGAAACCCCGCTTTATTACGGGAAATTATACATCGATGCGAAGAGTTTGGCCGTCGTTAGTGCCTCTTTCGCCCTAAATGTGGAGAATAAAGTCAAAGCGGGACTTATGTTCACGCGCAAAAAGCCGGCAGGCCTTGACATCTACCCCACTGAAGTCCGCTACCAGATTAACTATAGACAACAAAAAGACAAGTGGATTTATGCCTATTCTCGCGCGGATTTGACCTTTAAGTTGAATTGGGCCAAACGTATCTTCAACACCGTCTACACCACCTCCATCGAAATGGCGGTGACCGACTGGAAAAAACAAGAAAACAAAGAGAATCCAGACACCCAAAAACTAAGTTCTAACGTCATCATGTCTGACAAAGTGAAGAGTTTAGGGGATCCGGATTTTTGGGGTAAATACAACATCATCGAACCTGAAAAATCGATCGAGGCAGCGATTAGAAAAATTCAAAGAAAGGCGCTGAGTGAGGGTAATGTGGATTAGCTTACAGCACAATCGCTAAAACAGAATCCGCCGCTAATTCAATATTCAATTTGTCTATGCTGAGGCTCTTTTTAGCTCCCTCATTTTGAAGTAAGATCACTATTTTCCCATCAGGGCGCTTGAAGGCTGCAGCTTGAATAGTCAAGGGTGCATTTATTCCTAATCGTATCGATCCCGGTGGAATAAATTTAGCGGCTTGCATGATAATGTAATAGGATTGATTTCGCGTGATTTCCTGACCACCGATGGTTAGTGCACCTAGGCATTCCGTACACCCACCTTGCGTGTGAGGCCCATAAGTGGGATCGGAGGCCAGATTCCATTCGATGACTGCTTTAGCATGATTATTAACGGACCCAATAATGACATTTTTCATGTGCCACATAAACTCACTCGCAAAATCGCCCCTCGCACCCGTCCACTGCTCTGTAAAATACAAATCCTTATCAGGATGCGCCTTATTCACTTGACTCATCGCCGAAATATCCCCTCCATACAAGTGAAAGGCTGATCCATTCACATACTTTCGAACCTCAGGAACTTTTAATAATTCAATCGCATATTCTGGATGATCGCAATTGTGATCATAGATGACGATTTTCGTCTGAATACCTTGTTTCTCAAATACCGGTCCCAGGGCTTTGGCAATAAAATTACCCTGCATTTCCGCACTCATATACATGCTGGGATTATTTCCTGGATTAAGCGGTTCATTTTGAGGAGTTAAGGACCAAATGGGAATACCTTCTTTGGCCATCTCCTGTATATACTTCGCTAAATGTTCCGCGTAGGTGACATAGTATTTTTCCATCAACGAACCGCCCTTACTATAATAATTGTCCTTCATCCAAACAGGCGCAGACCAAGGAGATGCCATGATTTTAATGGCCGGATTAATGGCGATTATTTCTTTCAAAAGGGGAATTAAGTCCGGTTTAGATTTGGCCAAACTAAACTTTCCCGGCTCCTCCTCGTAAGAAAACACCGCTGAATCTAAATCAGACGCCCCCACACTAATGCGCAGCACCGTCATCCCATTTTTGCCAAACAACTCCTGCAACAACGCCGCCCTTTTCACCGGTTCCAAGCGATACATCACTTGCGCACTCCCACCAGTTAAGGCTAATCCAAAGCCATCCATCGTTTGGAAAAACTGATCCGAATTAACTACGAGAAAATCCCCTGAGCCACTGGATGATGGCTTATCTATTTTTTGAAAAAAGGATTTCTGTTTAGGAAGGCTTTGATAGAATTCAGCGTTAGTGAAATCAAGAGAGGGTGTCGTTTGTGCTGGCACCTGTTCTTCTTTACTGCAGGAAAATAGGAATACTGCAGCGCAGAATAATAGGAGAAGGCGGTTCATAGGTTGTTGAGAATTTATTTAAAGGTATCAATAACTAAGAGAGAAAAAAGTAATTCCCTACGAAATTTTCATTATTGTACTATTTCTCTTTTAAATAAAATTTTTAAACTATCTTATTGAAACTAAAAATTATATTTTTAGTTGTATTTTTATCGATTATTGACACTATAAACCTATTAAACATCATACTATGCGAAATAATCGTAGAAAATTCATCCAACAAGTTGCCTTAGGTGCCGCGGGAATCAGCTTTGGGAATATTCACAATGCTTTTAGTGCGAAAAGTTATTCCCGAATTGTGGGAGCAAACGACCGCTTGAATATTGCTTTAATGGGTTGTGGCCGTCGAGTTAGTGCCTATTATGCCGCATTAAAGGATAAAAATAATAATGTAGATGTGGCTTATATCTGCGATGTAATGAAAAAGCAACGCGAAAAAGTGGGCCGTGATTTACAAGGGAAGGTGTCTGGAAAAGCAACTTTAGTGAATGATATTCACGAGGTTTGGAATGACCAAAGTGTAGATGCAATCTTCAACGCTACCCCAGACCATTGGCATGCGCCAGGTACATGGATGGCCATGCAAGCGGGCAAGCACGTATATATTGAAAAGCCATGTAGCCAAAACCCACGTGAAGGAGAATTACTCGTCGCTTTCCAAAAAAAATACGGCAAAGTAGTCCAAATGGGTAACCAACAACGCTCTGCCAAAGAATCCCAAGAAATCATCGCTGCAATCCACGCGGGCGCGATCGGCGACGTCTATAAAGCACTTGCTTTTTATTCGAATCAACGCGGAGAGGTGCCGCACGAAAAAAAGGCGCCTATCCCAGAGGGTTTGGATTGGAATTTATGGCAAGGACCTGCACCCCACCAGGAATACACTTCTGAGACGTGGGATTATAATTGGCACTGGTATGGTTGGCATTGGGGAACAGGCGAAACGGGTAATAATGCCACGCATGAATTAGACGTAGCACGTTGGGCTTTGCAAGTAAAATACCCAGAAAAGGTGGAAGTAGAAGCGGCTAAGCGCCATTTCAAAAACGACGGCTGGGTCATGTACGATACCATGGACGCGACCTTCCGTTTCCCAGAAAATAAAATCATCCAATGGGACGGTAAAAGCCGCTCAGGTTACAAAACCTACGGAAGCGATCGTGGAACCATTATTTATGGTAGCGAAGGTTCTGTTTTTGTGAACAGAGAAGGCTACACACTATTTGATCGCAACGGAAAGAAAGTAAAAGATAGTAAGTCCAGCGGATCTGAAGCAGGAAATACCCTGGGTGGCGGTGGAGACATGACAGATACGCATGTGGCTAATTTCTTCAACGTCATTCGTGGAAAAGAAGCAAAATTAAATTCACCTATCGAAGAAGGCGCTATCAGCCAAATGATGTGTCACTATGCTAATATTTCTTACCGCATCGGAAAATCATTCCAAGTGAACCCGACGGACGGTCATATTTTGGATAAGGATGGCATGAAGCTTTGGGGTAGAGAATACGAAAAAGGTTGGGAACCGAAATTGTAAATAAATAAACAAACACTATGGGACTTTTTTCAGCACTTTTAGGAAACGCAGGTACAGTAAGTAAGGAGGATTTGGTCAAAGATTTTGGCAAACTACTCATCGAAGGCGAAGACATCGAATTAGGCTTCAAGCTCATCCGAGATACCTTTATTTTCACTTCTAAGCGACTAATCCTAATTGACAAACAAGGACTAACCGGTTCTAAGACGGAATACAAATCAATCAATTACAAAAGCATCTCGCGCTTCAGCATTGAGACAGCTGGAACTTTTGACCTAGATGCGGAATTGAAGATTTGGATCTCGGGAGAAACCCTTCCTAGCATCAAGAAGCAATTCAACAAATCAGTGAATGTGTACGACGTACAAAATGTGCTAGCGTTTCATGTGTTGAAGTAGAGGTATTAGAGTAGGGAGCAAATTGCAGATTTCGCAATTTGCTCCCAAATTCAGTTGTTGCAATTTTTGCAACAACTACCGAGTTTTACTCGGTAGTTCGAATTAAAGAATACAGACTAGCTAACTGGGCTTATTTGTATTTGACCTCCAATTGCTCTTAACACTTTCATTATCGTCTCAAATTGAGGCTTAGAGCCATCTGATAACGCTTTGTATAAACTCGGTCTACTTAACCCTGTTTCATTAGCGATTTTAGTCATACCGATGGCTTTTGCAATATTTCCGATGGCAACAATTATATCTGAATCATTTCCATCAACTAAAACTGCATTTAGATATTCAGTAATCATTTCATTACTATCTAAGTAGTCCGCTATATCAAATTTCGAAGTTTCCATAATTCTCAATTGTTTATTTGAAAGTGTCTTCATTTGGATACAATACTAGTCAATAATAGGCATAAATAAAAACAGGTTATTTATAATTGAACTGTTGCAAAAAATGCAACAGTTCATTTATTCTACTTTAGTCGATAGAATAAAAAAAGCCCCTATTTCTAGGGGCCTTTTTTTAAAAAGAATATCATCTTATTGTAGGGATTTATTCAAATATTCAAAAAATTGCTTCTGAGTAGTTTCCTTTTCTAACCAGGGAAAATGCCCGCTTTGACTAACAAAAAGTAATTTTGCCTGAGGAATAGCAGACTTTATTTCATAGGCTGCAAACCCAACAGGATCTTGGTGCCCTTGAATGACATAAGCCTCCCCTTTGTAATTTCCTAAATTAGCCAAACGCTGTTTCTCTTTAGCGGCATAATCGCCTACCATGATTTTATTTATGCCGGGTTGACCACTCAATTTCGTGAAATCTGTTGACGCCTTCGATGCCATGGCTGAAGCACGATCATAAAAATAACCTGGCCAGATTCGCTTCATTCCTGGTTTTTCGACCAAATCTTCTGGCAAAAGACGGCCATTAATATTATCTGAAAAATAACTAGCAAAATTCATACTCGGACTTCCAGAGCCTACTAAAACAAGTTTCTCAACCTTTTCTGGATAACGAGAGCAATATTCCATCGAAAGCATTCCGCCCCATGATTGTCCTATCAAAATGAGCTTATCTACTTTTAATTTAACCCGTAATGCTTCCAAATCCTCGATATACTTTTCCAACGAGAGTGTTGTCGAATCAATTTTGGCCATAACCGTTTTACCTGTACCCCGTTGATGCAAAATAATGGAACGAAAATTCGCACTCAAATTTTCATGGATAGGATAAACGTAATTGGGATTTAAACCCGGGCCGCCTGATAGAATCACAACGGGTTTCCCTGTACCTTTGTCCTCAATAAAAATGTCCGTTTGATCTTTACTTTTAATAAAGTATCCGTCTTGTGCAAAAACATGAAAAGAGGACAATAAGAGCAGCAATCCGATTAGTATTTTATTCATAATTTCTATTTTAAGTTCAATTAATTTTTCTTCATCGATAAAGTTAGGAGGCAAACCCTTCAAGGATCTCGCTAAGTCCAAATATAAGTATCTTTTTAAGACTAAAATTAATACCTTCTTGGAAATCCGATTCTTTGTAATTTTCTGTTAATATATAACTCATATAATTTCACTAATTTTCACCTCAATTAACTAAATAGACTCTTATTACCCATGGAAGTACACCACCATAGCCACCACCCTAAATCCTGGAAAGAATACGTTCAAGAATTCTTAATGCTTTTCTTCGCCGTCTTCTTGGGCTTCATGGCTGAGTATTACCTCGAATACAGAGCAGAGAGGCATAAGGAACATGATTATTTAGTGAGTATGAAGGAGGATTTGAAAGCAGATTTAGGTGAAATGGATTCGAAAGAATTCAGAATGGGAGAAATGATTAATGCTGCCAATAAACTCAATGAAGTAATCTTTAAACCTACTTGGAATGAGGCAGATATTGATTCCATTTATTTAAATAGTCTAATCATGGTATCCAGAGTGTATAACATTGATTTTTCATCCGGAACAATCGATCAATTACGCAATGCCGGTGGTTTCCGATTGATTCAAAATGAAGAAATTGTTCGCAAAATTTCAGAATACGAAAAAGGAAAAGTGACCATGATGGTCCAATTAGAACAATTATTAGAACGTGGCGCAAATGTCCATCGAATTCAAAATGCCTTACTTCAAACGACCGTTTTTTCTACTAAAGAGACCATTGGAAAAGTGGGTTATGATAAAGTCGGTCTAGACAAAATCAAAAAGCAAACGGGTAGTGCTTTTCTTTCTACTGATAAAAATGCATTTCATGAATATGCGAACACTACGGGTACCATGAAAGGGTACATCTCTTATTATGTTCTGATGTCCAAAACGCAGCAGCAAAAAGCCAAGGAGTTAATCAAGCTTTTAGAGGAGGAACTGGAGCATTAAATTTTACTTATAATACTGATTAATCAACTTCTCAGCTTCAGACACCTTATAAGTATTTAATAGATTGAAGATCTCTTTTGCTTTCGAATCTGTAACCGTCGATTTGTATTTAGTCCTCAGCATGTAATACTTATAAACTAGCTCTAATTCTTTAGTCGAGTATTGCACTCCGGTGAAGAGTTGAAGTTCATTTAAAAAGGAAAAGCCTAATTCAACCGTGGGCTCCATCATAGTTCCCTCTCCAAAATCATTGAAAGTTTGAATTTGGACCACATTCGAATTCAAACTTTTCACCACACTAAGTCTCTCTCTTAAAGTGGATGCACTCACATCTATCTCCCAATTCAGGTGACTATTTGTCCAACCGCCTTGGATATAATAATCTCTAAATCCTGGATAAGCGCCACTAATTTTCAGTCCTTGAAAACTGTTATTCCAGCTTTTTTGGCCTCCAGCATCTGAAGAATTCACCCAGAAAAATTCGCCTGGAGTTGGATTGATGGCTGATAAATTAGAGGTTAAATTCTGCAAAAAATAAGACCTCGGAGTTACCCCTGATGTCTTAAAAATGGCGTTCCATTCTGTGTCCGTAAAATTATTGCCAAAAACCAGGAAAGCATTTTCACTATTGATTTTCAAATAATTCTTTTGATTGAAATAATTATCCCGCAGAAAATTCATGTCATCAATAGCGGCCAAAGACTTACTTTGGCCTGTCGCATTCTCTACATTCGTATTAATATATGGCTCATATACGACAGCAAATTCCAGGCCAACTTCTGCCGTCCTTTTGACAAATTGATCCGTATTTTCAAAGTTGATTTTATAATCATATAGATCATGCGTGCCATACCAATCGATGACAACGGCGTCCACACCCGCATACTTCATCAATAATAAATGGTATTCGATGACCTCGGGATCGCCAGAATGATAGGCACCTATCATAGGGTAGAAAAAGGAGGCAATTTGTCGTTTCCCCGGAAAGCCATCCACAAAGACATTCGGGTCCTTATTCGCCATCGTCCAATGCAATCCCCACTTCCCATTAGCACTACTTGTATTCGTTTCAAACCAAGGCATATAATGCATGAGCACCTTAGTCACATTCGATTTACGACCTGTGGAATAAGCGGCAGAATCAACTTTGATTGTTGAATTAGGTTGTGTTACGACGGAGGGCACTATTTGTTCTTTTGAGCAAGAGACGAAAAGAAACATTAATAGCGCGAGGCAGGTAAAAGGGGGTTGTTTGATAAAGTGTTTTTTAGAACATTGATTTACTTGTCGTTAGCCGCATCCACCTGATGCAAAAACGCACGAAGGACTCGATTATATTCCTTAGGATTATCCTGCATTGTGCTGTGAGCTGCTTGAGGAATGAGTTGAAATTGTGCGCCCGGAATTAAACTCGTAAAATAGCGCACACTTGATGGCCTTGCTTCATCGAATTCTCCTGCGGTAAGTAGCGTGGGCAAGTTGATTTGAGTCAACTCCTTTAAGCGATTGTAATTCAATAAATTTCCTGTAGCCGTAAATTCACTAGGCCCCCACATAAACGTATACACGTTTTCCCCGAAGTACTTTGCCGCGGTATCCTTCTGAGACTTACTTTTATCACTACGTCTCACATAGGCTTTATAATACACTTTCATCGCCTCTTGATAGGCTTCATTCGTGAAATTATGCTGTTTTTCACTCTCCTTTATTGACGTTTGAATCGCTTTAGGTAGGGTAGCAATTAGGGTATCGGCATCATCTGTCCAAATTTTGGTACTAAATAAAGGACTAGAAAAAATCAATGCCTGAATACCTTTAGGGTATTTTAAATAATAATCTATCCCTAGCATTGTTCCCCAAGAGTGACCATATAAATAAAATCGGTCTAGCTTTAGTCCCTTTCTGACTTGTTCTAGCTGCTCCACATTCTTCTCAATGGTCATCAAAGTGGTATCCGTAATTCGAGTCGAACGGCCACAGCCTAATTGATCGATGAAAATGACGGGCCGCTCATCGCTTAATTCCTTTAATGGTTCCAAATAAAAACTTGAAGATCCCGGTCCGCCATGCAATAAAAGAACAGGAGTTTTATCGCCTTCTCCTACAATTCTATACCAAATCTTCCCTCCTTCTACGTCAATAAAACCCTCCTTTGGCTGGGATGAAGTGCTACAAGAATGCAAGAAAAAAAACAGGATTGATCCAATGATAAGCGATAGGGCAACAACTTTATTATTCTTCATAGCAAGGTTTAGTTTTCAAACCAAAAGTTAAGCTATTATTAACTAAAATAAAAAAAGCCCCTATTTCTAGAGGCTTTTATTTATTGATTAGGTAATTTATTCGTTTCGAGGTTTAACAAAACCAGTGAATCCGACAACCTTTCCATTTTCAAATCTAAAGGCATCCATCCAAACCAATTTTTGTACCGTACCATCTGGCAATTCTACATCTGCTTGGTCCCAAATATCTACCCATTGATGACCGTTTTCTCCTACGGTTGGGAAAATCGCAATGATTTTATAATTATTGATTTTAATTGCAGAAAAATTCTTTTTCATAAAATCAATCACGGCTACCTTCCCTTTTAATACCGATCCGTCTTCATTATTAAATACGGCTGTATCAGACAACACGGCTTCCACTTTAGCAAAGTCCTTTGCAAATAAGTCCTTGTGGATTTGTTCCGCTAACAAGACATTTTTTTGATCACCTATTTTCCAATTATCAGAATAGGTAGGTTTGTAGATGTGTTCAACAGCACTGGCAGTTTCTTCTTTTTTTGCATCAGAGCAGGCAAACAATGCCGCTGAGGCAAGAACAGATAATAATAGCTTTTTCATAATGATTAGTTTTAGTTTAGAATATATTTGGAACAAATATAAATATCTTTCTGAAACTAAAAATAAATATCAGGGTAATTTACTCTACTCTTTCCATTCAATCGGAATGACCACTTCGTTTTTTCTGCTCCAAAATTGATAAGGCGCATTATAGGCCAAAAAAGTATATTCTCCGGCCACTTTTATTCCTTTCTCTTGGATTAACTTTAATAATTGATCCCGCTTTTCCTTGATTTTTTCATCATCCGCATAACCTCCAAAACTGATAGCTGCCACATATTGCGGGCTAGATTTTACAATATGGACACCGGAATCATTAGGCTTAGGTAAATCAGATTCTTGGTATTTTTCTGGCATCACAAAACTCATGGTAGAGCCTTTATCGGTCATTTCCATGCGAACAGGTGCGGTCATGGCAATACTCTGTTTCTGTTCATTACCTCCAAAAATATAGCCGGCTAATTTCCTGAATCCACTACTGGCGACAGACTTGTAATTCGTTCCTTGGCTATAAATTTTCGCAAAGGTCGCAGACGGATAAAACCGAATTTCAAACTGCGCTTCTAACAGAACTAGTCTGTATTTTTGGTTTTCAACATTAAGATTGCTACTCACCACTTTAAAGGATTGTAACATCAAATATAAAAACCCAATGCCGGCAACGATGTAAATTATTTTCATGTCAACTTAGTTTAGCACATATTTCTCCTAAACTAGTTAGAATAATCAAAAGTTCAGAAAATCAGCAACTTAATTTCATTTTTGCCCGCATTTCGCTTACTTTAATTGTTGATTAAACGCTCTACCTCTCCTATGAAAACACTAGTCATTGCCGCACTTTGTTGTTTAGCATTCCTATCTGATGCAAAGCCTAAAAAAGAAAAATGGATCCAATTGTTTAATGGCAAAAACCTGAAAAACTGGACAGTCAAAATCCACCACCATGAAGTGGGCGATAACTATGGAAACACCTTTCGGGCAGAAGACGGGATGATCAAAGTTCGCTATGACCAATATGATCATTTTAATGAACGCTACGGGCATTTGTATTTCGACAAACCTTTTTCTAATTACATCCTTCGATTGCAATATCGTTTTACGGGACTTTGGCGAAATGATGCGCCCATTTATACCGAAAGAAATTCCGGTGTCATGTTTCATTCGCAAGATCCCCGCTCCATGCCTAAAGAACAAGATTGGCCCATCTCTGTGGAAATGCAATTCTTAGGCGTTTTAGCGGATGGCAAACCTAGACCCACCGGAAACATGTGCTCCCCGGGAACTGACGTGGTTTACCAAGGCAGAATCGATCCCCGCCATTGCATCAATTCAAGCTCGGAAACGTATGAAAATGAACGATGGATTACAGCCGAATTAATCGTTCGCGGCGACTCCCTTGTTACCCATAAAATCAACGGCAAAACAGTATTAGAATACTCTCAACCGCAAATAGGTGGTGGCGTGGCTAATCGCTACAACCCAGCACTTAAATTAGATGGCAAATTATTAAAAAGTGGATTCATTGCGCTTCAAAGCGAGGGTCAAGAAATTGATTTCAGGAATATTGAGCTTTTGGATTTGTCAAAAGAATAGACTGATGAGTAAAAATAGCATAGGGCTACTATTTCTTTTCTTCATTACCGATGTGAACGCTCAGTTTAAAAAATATACCTATGAAACCCAGCGCATGGGCTCCCCTTTTCGGATAACGATCTCCTGCGCTGATTCAAATGGAATTTCTAAAGCTGTAAAACAGGCTTTTCAACTGGCTTCGCAGCTAGAAAGTCAACTAAGTGATTATCAACCCGAGTCTGAACTGAGCCAGGTAAATCGCCTAGCTGGAACAGGTAAATTCTACCCCATTCACGAACCTTTTCGGGCTATTTTAATTCAGTCTATTAGCGCTCAAAAACTAACGAAAGGCGCCTTAAATGTTTTTGTGGGTCGAGCTGTAGGAATGTGGCGAGAAGCTCGTAAACAGCAGCAAATGCCAGATGTAAAGGCATTGCAACAAATAGCGCAAAAAATTCAAGGGAATTGTCTAGAATTTTCCTCTGATTCTACGCAGATTCGACTGACCGATTCCGCTTGCCAGCTGGACTTAGGGTCCTTAGGGAAGGGATTTGTGGGGCAACGGGTTTTGGAAAAATTAAAACAGCTGGGCTTCCCCTATGCGCTAGTAGATGCTGGAGGGAAACTCGTGATGACAAGTCAAGGGCCCGGTAATTTAGCCTGGCAAGTTGCCGTAGAAATGCCTATTTCTAAAACACTATTACCCGAAGTATTATCGCTTCAACATGTATCCGTGGCTACTAGCGGTAAAACGTATCAATCAGTGCGATTAGGGGATGTGAGTTATTCTCATGTCATTGATCCTAGAACGGGAATGGCGCTAACTCATTCACGCTCAGCGACGGCCATAGCGGAAGACGGGACATTTGCTGACTGGCTTGCCACCGCGGCTACCGTAATGACCGTGCAAGAAATTGAAGAATTATTAGTAAAATTGACAAATGTTCGGCTGATGGTATTCGAAAATGAATCCGGTGAACGTAAAATCCTATTTAACCATAAACTGATTCCACATGAGACGCCTCGTCTTCATTAGTCTTCTGTTTTCGCAATCGATTTTCGCACAGGATTTACGGTCTTACCAGCAGGTTATTCCACAAACTCGTGTCGCTTTCGATATGGTGGCTATTCCATCCGGAAGTTTTGTTTTGGGCCAAACAAAAAAAGTACAGGTTCCTTCTTTTTGGATGGGGAAAACAGAGGTGACTTACGATGAATATCAATTGTTCTTTGAAGAGGCCCGTGATCCAGAACCTAAACCACCAAAAGACGGGCCAGATGCCATCACAAGACCCAGCCCTCCTTATATTGATTTTACCTTAGGGATGGGAAAAGTAGGAGGATATCCTGCTAATTCGATGCAGCAATATGCCGCGATCATGTATTGCAAATGGTTGTATACAAAAACAGGAATTTTTTACCGTCTTCCTACAGAGGCAGAATGGGAATATGCCTGCAAAGCTGGTGCTGAAATTCCTGCTGAAAAATTAGCGGATTATGCTTGGTTCCAGGTGAATTCAAGCGAAAAATACCACCAAGTTGGTTTAAAAAAGCCTAACGCTTGGGGTTTATTTGACATGCAAGGAAATGTTTCAGAATGGGTGCTAGATCACTTTGATCCCAATCCTTCTTCTCGAAATGAAAGTCCTATTTTTATCGATAAATACGCGGATGCGGTGGTAAAGGGTGGAAATTTCCAAGATCCACTAACTCAGGTTCGTTCCTCAGCTCGACTAGCTGCGGATCCCGTTTGGAACCGTAGAGATCCTCAAATACCTAAAAGTATCTGGTGGAATGCAGATGCACCTTTTGTAGGGTTTCGGATTATGCGTCCGGCCAAACAACCTTCTAAACAAGAGATCATTACCTTTTTTGAAAAATACTTATAAACTAAACCTCATAATAAACGGATGAAAAATACAAGACGAGATTTTGTGAAGCAAACGGGCCTAACAGCGAGTGGATTGATTTTAGCTCCCTGGGCAGCGAATGCATTTGCAGGCCAAAGTTTAGTAAACGACACCATTAAAGTGGCCTTGATAGGCTGTGGTGGACGTGGAACAGGCGCCATAACGCAAGCTTTGAGCACGAAGGAAAACATTCAATTAGTAGCCATGGCAGATGTATTCCGCGATCGCTTAGATGATTGCTATGCTAATTTGATGAAATCACGCGAGAAGGACACCTCGGCTAAAGCTTTACCTATCAGTAAGAAAGTAGATGTGCCAGAGGACAGAAAATTTACCGGATTTGATGGCTATAAAAAAGCAATGGAACTAGCCGATGTGGTGATTTTAACCACGCCTCCAGGTTTCCGTCCCATGCACTTTGAAGAGGCGGTTGCACAAGGTAAACAGATATTCATGGAGAAGCCTGTGGCAACAGACCCGGCAGGTATTCAACGCGTTTTGAACGCAGCTAAAATTGCCAAACAAAAGAAATTAAATGTAGTAGTAGGTTTGCAGCGTCATTATCAGAATTCGTACCGAGAAATTATGAAGCGCATTCAAGATGGCCAAATAGGCGATGTGGTTTCTGCTTCCTGCTGGTGGAATAATGATGGTGTTTGGGTAAAACCGCGTAAAGAGGGTCAAACAGAGATGGATTACCAATTGCGGAATTGGTACTATTTTAACTGGATTTGCGGAGATCATATTACAGAACAACACATCCATAATATTGACGTCATTAACTGGGTGAAAAATGGATATCCCGTTCGGGCACGTGGCACAGGTGGACGCGAGGTCCGCAAGGGCAAGGATTATGGTGAAATTTTCGATCACCATATCGTTGAATTTGAATACGCAGATGGGACCATATTAAATAGCCAATGTCGACATATTCCAGGTACTTGGGCTAAGGTGGATGAACACGTAATAGGAACCAAAGGAAAGGTCCATTTTGATGCCGCTAAGATCTTAGATTTAAAGGGAAATGTTCAATTTGCTTTTGACAAAAAGAATAAGGAAAATAATCCCTACCAAACAGAACATGACGAATTGTGGGCAACCGTAGCAGCAGGAGAATACAAGTATGCAGATGCGGAAAATGGGGCTTATTCTACAATGACATCCATTTTAGGTCGAATGGCTACTTATTCAGGCCAAGTAATTGAGTGGGATAAAGCCATTAATTCAGGTATTAATATCGCGCCATCAAGATTTGCTTGGGATGCCGATATGCCATCAAAACCAGATGCAAATGGATTGTATACTGTGGCGGTGCCAGGGAAAACGACTTATTTCTAAGGATTATTTAGGGGAGATCTACTCCTGACAGAATAAAAAAAGCCACCTCGAAAACGAAGTGGCTTTTTTTATAAAACTATTTATTTTGCAGGAGCGGTAAGTAAATCCACTGCACCTTTGATATCTTGGTATTCAGCACCAAATACTAATTTGTGATCTGAATTAAATTGAAATACTGCAAAATAATTAGTGAACATATGTGCGCCATTTTTACCGTCGG
>CANFWR010000037.1 GCA_947450865.1 Cytophagaceae bacterium | reverse complement strand
ATGACGGTATTAATTACGGGAGAAAGTGGTTCAGGTAAGGAATCCTTTTCCAAAATCATTCATTCGCTTTCTAAGCGAAAGCACGGAGCTTTTATTGCCGTAAACTGTGGTGCGATTCCAGAAGGAACGATTGATTCTGAATTGTTTGGCCACGAGAAGGGTTCCTTTACAGGTGCCATCGAAGCACGTAAAGGATATTTTGAAGTGACGGATGGCGGAACCATCTTCTTAGATGAGATTGCCGAAATGCCACTAGGTACGCAGGCTCGCTTGTTACGTGTATTAGAAAATGGAGAATTTTACCGCGTAGGGTCGTCTAAAGTTCAGAAAACCAATGCTCGTGTCGTTGCCGCAACAAATTTAAATCTGCAACAAGCGATTGAAAAAGGGAAATTCAGAGAGGATTTATATTACCGTTTAAGTACCGTACCTATATATGTCCCACCCTTACGGGAACGAGGTGATGATATTGAATTACTGTTTAGAAAATTCACAACAGATTTTTCAGAGTCACACCGGGTTAAGCCTATCATGTTAACGAAGGAGGCTAAAGATTTGCTTCAAAAACAACGCTTTCCGGGTAATATACGTCAATTAAAGAATCTGGCAGAACAAATATCCGTATTAGAATTAGGCGATCGAATCATCGATGAGATGCAGTTGCAGTATTATTTGGACTTCAATGAGCCTAAATTAGGCAATTCCGTAGTTAAGTCAGATGCCTTTTCAGGACCCGAAGGAATGAATGAGCGGGAGATCTTGTATAAGATTTTATTTGACCTAAAACGCGATGTAACCGAATTAAAGAAGATTTTATTGAAAGTAGTAGAATCAGATCAGTCTAAGGCTTATGAGATTCTGCACGACAATATGGCCATATTTGAGGACGTTCGAAATCAAATGGAAGTAAGTAACCCTCCTACTGGATTGTCTTTACCTATACACGAACAAGAAGAAACGAAGTTCACTGAGGAGCCTATCGATTCTAATTATGAAGAGATCATCTTGCCTGCTAACGATGTCACCTTATCTTTGGAAAAACAAGAAAAGGAAATCATTATTCGTGCGTTAAAGAAAAACAAGAATAAACGAAAGTACGCAGCCAAAGATTTAGGTATCTCTGAGCGTACTTTATATCGTAAAATCAAGCAATATGATTTGGAAGAACTGGATTAATCTTTGTGTTATCATGGCATCCTTTATAGGATTATCCTCCTGTTATAGCTTCAAAGGAGCAAGTTTAGATCCTAATTTGAAGACTATTCAGGTAAGCAATATTCGTATGGAGACTGCTGGGGGTCCTGCCAATTTAAGTCTAGAAATCAATGAGAAGCTTAAAGAGTATTTTCAACGCAATACTTCGTTGAAGATTAACAATAAAAATCCTGATATATTAATTGAAGGAAGCATTACAGGTTACGAATTAACACCGCAGGCTCCTACTGGAGATGACAAGGCCGGATTAAACCGTATAACCTTACGAGTTCAATTTCGATTAACGAATCGTTTAGATGAGGATAAGAACTTCGAACAAGAATTCTCCTTTTACCAGGATTTTCCGCAGAGCCAGACTTTGACACAAGTAGAAAAGGCTTTAATTCCTAAATTAGTCGATCAAATTATTTTAGATTTGTTTAACAAAATAGCTGGAGACTGGTAATATGGAAACTTCTAAAGCACAAAAACTTTGGTTCTTATTGAACAAAATTGATCGAGCAGATCAGTCTGAACTCCATCAAGATAAATTGCTTTACCCCTATTTCTATCTATTACAATGGAATGAACGTTTTTCTGTTTTGAAACAACAGAAAATTGCCTTGCAATCCTCTCTGCGTAAACAGTTTTTCCAGTCTATTTATGATATTTCTTCTGAACAGGTTGAACTCGCTGAGCCAATGCCTGCTGAAGAAATCAAAGCCTTACAAGATTCTTTAATTGATCAATTCATTTTAAATCAACCTACATTAGCTAAACCAAAGAGATCAGAACTAGATGATGCTCCACAAGAGGATTTGTCGGCCGTTGAATTCAGCCTTCCTGTTTCTGAGACGGTTGCTATTCTGCTGACTAAGCAAGGTAAATATTTACAAGCGATTGAATTATATGAGAAGTTAAGTTTGATTAAACCTGAAAAAAGACTTTACTTTGCAACTCGAATTTCAGAATTACAAAATTTACTAACAGAATAAATATGTTTACTTTATTAATTTCATTGATTATTATCTTCTCCGCGCTTTTAGTGGTGCTTATTTTAGTACAAAATCCTAAAGGCGGTGGTATTAGTGGAGAGTTCTCTTCTTCTGGTGCTACACAAATGTTTGGTGTTCAAAAGACAGGAGATTTAGTGGAACAATTGACATGGGGATTCTCCATTGCGATTTTGGCATTAGTTCTAGCGACTAATTTCACTCTATCTGATACTAAAGAGACGAGCACTTCAGTAAACGTAGAAAAAGCAGCTACTAAAACGGTACCTGTTGCTCCAGCTCCTGTAGCTCCTAAGCAATAGTATTTACCTTTTTATATCTTTTTAATACTGCCAAAATTTCAGCAATGAGTTTTGGCATTATTATTGTATAACCCCTTTGTACCATGTTCGCATGGATGTATAATCTCTAATTTAAAAATTAAATTTATAACACATGTCAAATTTAAGTATTAAGCCCTTAGCGGATCGGGTTGTTGTAGAACCAGCTCAAGCTGAAGAAAAAACAGCATTTGGTATTATTATTCCTGACACAGCGAAAGAGAAACCACAAAAAGGAACAATCGTAGCGGTGGGAAATGGAAAGAAAGACGAGCCTATTACTGTTAAAGTAGGTGATTCTGTTTTGTACGGAAAATACTCAGGTACGGAAATCACTATTGACGGTAAAGATTACCTAATCATGCGTGAGTCTGACATTTTTGCAGTTTTATAATATTAACACAACATTAATTACAAAATCATATGGCAAAGGAACTATTTTTCGATAGCGAAGCGCGAGAAAAAATGAAGAGAGGGGTCGATACCCTTGCAAATGCAGTTAAAGTAACTTTAGGACCTAAAGGTCGCAATGTTATTATTGATAAGAAATTCGGTTCTCCATCTATTACGAAAGATGGTGTATCTGTAGCAAAAGAAATTGAATTAGAGGACGCTGTGGAAAACATGGGTGCTCAATTAGTGAAAGAAGTGGCTTCTAAAACGGCTGATCAAGCGGGTGATGGAACAACAACTGCCACTGTTTTAGCTCAATCCATCTACACTATCGGTTCTAAAAACGTAGCTGCAGGTGCAAATCCAATGGATTTGAAACGTGGTATCGAAAAAGCAGTTGATGCTATCGTAGCTGATTTGAAAAAACAATCTCGTGCGATCACCACTTCTAAAGAAATTGCTCAAGTAGCTACCATCTCAGCAAACAATGATTCTGAAATTGGAACGATGATTTCTTCAGCAATGGAGAAAGTAGGCCGCGAAGGTGTTATCACCGTAGAAGAAGCGCGTGGTACTGAAACTGAAGTGAAGACAGTAGAAGGTATGCAGTTCGATCGCGGATATTTATCTGCTTACTTTGTAACGAACACAGATAAAATGGAGGTTGAATTAGAAAAACCTTTCATTTTGATCTCTGAGAAGAAAGTTTCTTCTATGAAGGAATTACTTCCTGTATTAGAAGCCGTAGCACAAACAGGTCGTCCCCTATTGATCATCTCTGAAGATGTAGATGGTGAGGCTTTAGCTACATTAGTTGTTAACAAAATGCGCGGAGCATTGAAAGTGGCTGCTGTTAAAGCTCCAGGTTTCGGTGATCGCCGTAAAGCGATGTTAGAAGATATCGCGATCTTGACTGGTGGTACTGTCATCGCTGAAGAAAGAGGATTCAAATTAGAAAACGCTACTATTGAATATTTAGGTCAAGCGGAAAAAGTTATCATTGACAAAGACAATACAACTATTGTTAATGGTGCTGGATCTAAAGACAATATCGAGAATCGTGTGAATCAGATCAAAGCTCAAATCGAGAATACAACATCTGATTACGATCGTGAGAAATTGCAAGAGCGTTTAGCTAAATTATCTGGTGGTGTAGCTATTCTTTACATCGGTGCTGCTACAGAAGTAGAGATGAAAGAGAAGAAAGACCGTGTAGATGATGCATTGCATGCTACTCGTGCCGCTGTTGAAGAAGGTATTGTAGCTGGTGGTGGTGTGGCACTTATTCGTGCGATCCAAGCTTTAGATAAATTGAAAGGTGAAAATGAAGATCAATTAACAGGTATCAACATTATTCGTCAGGCTGTAGAATCTCCATTGCGTACAATCGTAGCGAATGCTGGTGGAGAAGGTTCTGTAGTTATCAATGCTGTAAAGGCAGGAAAAGATGATTTCGGTTACAATGCTCGTGAAGACAAATATGAAAATATGATCGCAGCGGGTATTATTGACCCTACTAAGGTTACACGTTTAGCATTGGAAAATGCTGCGTCTATCGCAGGATTGTTGTTAACAACAGAATGTGTGATTGCTGACAAACCAGCGAATGAACCAGCTCACGGACATGGCCAAGGTGGCGGTGGAATGGGTGGAATGATGTAATTTTAATTAGATTAATCCTTGAAAACTCCCCATATTTGGGGAGTTTTTTTTTTGAATTATAGTATATGAAAAGAATAGCCATTGATATGGATGATGTTTTGGCCAAAACCACACACGTCATCATTGATCGTATTAACCAGATTGTTAATACGGATTATACCTACGAAGACCTGTTATATGGCAGCACAGAACTCAAACAAGAGTTTTATGCACATTATTTAGCCCATAATTCTTTTTTATGGGAGCCAGGCTTTTTTGAACATATTCCGGTTAACGAACACGCTGTTGACGTGGTAAGAAAATTAACTGAGCGCTATGAGGTTTTCATTGTTTCAGCTGCTACAGAATTCCCTAATTCCTTAAAAGAGAAATTAACGTGGATGGAAATGCATTTCCCATTTATTACTTGGAGGCATATTGTGTTTTGTGGACACAAACATATGATTCAAGCAGATTACCTCATTGACGACCATGAAAAGAATTTGCATACGTTCACGGGTACACCTCTCCTATTTACTGCGCCCCACAATCTGCATATAAACGATTTTAAGCGAGTGAATAATTGGAAAGAAGTAGAAAAATTACTGTTGGATTAATGAAGAAGGCGCGTTTTAGTATAGGTATTTTATTTTTTATTTGTGGCTTGAATTTTGCCACCTGGGCAACACGTATTCCTGATTTTAAATCCTTTTTAGGCCTTTCAGATGCAGAATTAGGAACAGTTTTAATGGGACTACCTATTGGTTCGTTGGTTTCATTACCTATTGCAGGTTGGTTATTGACAAAATATGCATCGCGCTGGATTTGCATTATAGCGGTAGCGATGTATGTGATTGTTATTCCAAGTTTAAGTTTATTAAGTTCTCCCATTGCCTTATTTGCAGGTCTTTTCTTTTTTGGAATGGCTGGCGATATCATGAATATCGCCATGAATACCCAGGTCGTTAGTTTAGAGGCTAAAATGAATAAGATCATTATGTCCTCTTTTCATGCAGTCTTTTCTATAGGTTTAATGGCTGGGGCATTTTTAGGGGGAATTTTAGAGAAAGAACACTTTACGACTACAGAACATTTTAGTTTAGTAGCCTTATCGAACATTTTGTTAATTCCTTTCAGCTTTCCGAATCTGCTAACAGATAAACCGGTGCAAGATGAATCCAAACCTAAATCCTCTATTTTGAATTTAGGACCTTATTTAATCACTTTATCATTTATCGCATTTTGTGGTATGTTATGCGAGGGAGCCATGGCAGATTGGATCTCGCTATATTTTAAGGAATACAGCCCTAATTCTCCTTTCCCTATTACGATTGGATTTTCATTTTTTGCTGCTGCGATGGTATTAGGCCGTTTTTTAGGCGATACCATTTCATTAAAATATGGGGTTTCCAATATTCTTATATTAAATGGAGTATTACTTGGCCTAGGAATGTTACTCACAATTCTATTTCCCTCTATTTATCTTAAAATAACAGGCTGTTTTATTACCGGAATAGGCATTTCCACGATTGTACCCTTAATTTATTCACAGGCAGGGAATCAAAAAGAGATTATGCCATCCATTGCGATTGCTGGTGTTTCAACAATTGCCTATGTGGGTTTTTTATTAGGTCCCGTTCTAATCGGATACTTATCTGATTATGTAGGCTTGGACAAAGCTTTGTTTTTGATTGTTATTCTTGGATTTTTAGCTGCTTTTATTTCCAAAACTTGGGCAAAAACTAAATGATCATCGAATACCGTAAACCTTCGGAGGCTTTAGCGCCATTTGTGGATCACCTTTGGGAGAAACAGGTGGATGTTTCTGGTATTATACCGTATGATATCGAAACGATATTTCCAGAGGATCAAACAGTTTTGACTTATTCCTTTGGAAAAGATTATTATCGTTCACATGCCAATACTGACGATTTTAAGCCGATTAATGGCATCCAGTTAGAAGGATTGCACCAAGCTCCTAATTTTTATAAGCACCAAGCGGGAATACATATTTTTGGCGTAAAGTTCCGTGTAGGAGGTTTATTTGCCTTTTTGTCATCTCCTATCTCTGCTACAAATAATGTGAGTACAGAGGCTTCTATTCTTTTTCAAGAATTGCCTGACCTAAATCAGGAAATGAGTTTTAATGAACGATGTGAGCTAATGGAAGCGTATCTATTAAGGAATTTGATAGAGAAACAAGCTAAAAAGTATTTGAAATTATTATTGATGCTTCAAGAATTAGAAGAGGATTCGGCCACCCTTCAGAGTTCTTACAAAACACTTTCCCGTTTGTTTCAAGAAGTAATAGGAATAAGTCCAAAAGAGTACGTACAAATTAAACGCATCAATCAATCCCTAGCTTTATTTGCATCGACTAAGGATATTAAGAGCCAAGATTTAGCAGATCAGTTAGGGTATTACGATTCCGCTCATTTCATTAATGAGTTCAAAAAGTATACGGGAAAAACACCTAAAAATTTAAAGAATAGCCTCTTTAATATGAAGGAATCTGAATTCATTGATGAGTTCAAGCAGTACATTTCTCCAGAGCATCTACTTCATTACACGTCGATTTTTCATAAGAATTCATAATTGTCCTTTTTTTACAATTTATATCCCGTAAATTTTCTAAATTTTGTGTGGAACAAATATTATTATGAATAAACACGTTATTTTCTGGTCTATTACGGTAGGTTTAGGTGGTCTTCTTTTCGGTATGGACGTGGCTGTTATTTCTGGCGCCGAACTAGCCATTCAACAATTGTGGCATTTAGACTCATTTACCCACGGATTAGCCATAGCTGCGGCTTTGTATGGCACGGTTATCGGTGCTGCTTTAGGTGGAATTCCAGCGGATTTATTTGGCCGTAAAAAAACTTTATTCTGGATAGGCCTTAGCTTTTTTATCTCTTCCATAGGGGCAGCTATTGCGCCAGACGTTAATTTATTCATGTTATTCCGTTTCTTAGGTGGTCTGGGAATAGGTGCCTCATCTGTAGTTGCCCCTATTTATATCTCAGAAATTGCCCCAGCGAAGCATAGAGGCAAATTGGTGATCTCTTTTCAGCTCAATATCGTATTAGGTATTTTAATCGCTTACGTTTCTAATTACTTTATCCAAGGAATAGAGAATGACTGGCGTATTATGTTAGGCGTTGTTTCACTTCCTTCCCTATTATTCTCCATTTTAATTTTACTGACGCCGGAAACGCCGCAGTTTTTATTATTAAAACGTAATGATTTAGCTGGTGCTCGTAAAGTATTAGAATTAGCAGATCCGAATCCAGAGGAGACGATTCGACGTATTCAAAATAATGCCAAACAAAGTACAGATAAAGAGCGCTTGTTTTCTGGTAAGTTCGTTTGGCCTTTAACCTTAGCCTTTTTGTTTGCATTCTTCAATCAAATGTCTGGAATCAACGCTATTATCTATTACGCACCTAGAATCTATGAATTAACGGGTTTAGGGAAAGAAAGTGCCTTGTTATCAACAGCAGGAATCGGTATCGCTAATTTGTTGTTTACGTTATTGGGCTGGTATTTGATAGATCGGGTAGGTCGTCGTATTTTGATGTTTATTGGATCGATAGGCTACATTATTACCCTAAGTTTGATTGCATACGCCTTTTATACGGAATCATATACGTTCGTTCCTATTTACATATTTGCGTTTATTGCGTCTCACGCGATTGGACAAGGATCGGTAATTTGGGTATTTATTTCTGAGATATTCCCTAATTCGGTTCGAGCATCAGGAATGGCCTGGGGTTCATTAACTCACTGGGTATTTGCGGCTTTAGTGGCTAATTTCTTTCCTTTGTTTACGGAAAGTTATGGTGGAACCTTAATATTTGGCTTTTTTGCTGTGATGATGGTGGCTCAGTTAGCTTATGTTGCTTTTATGATGCCTGAAACCAAAGGGGCTAATTTAGAAGATATTGAAAAACAAGTAATTATGCATTAATTGTATTCTTATGATATACTTCGATCCCAATAGTAGCAAACCTAAATACCAGCAATTGATTGATGGTATCATTGATGGCATTAATTCCGGTTTATTAGAGCATGGAAAACAATTGCCTTCCATTAATAAGGTGGCAAGCGAATTCAATATGGCGCGTATGACAGTTACGAAGGCCTATGATGATTTGCGTGAAAAAGGATTAATCAGTTCCCATCACGGTAAGGGTTTCTATGTATCAAGTACGAATACAAAAAATGCTTTACGTGTATTTATTCTAATGGACGCTTTGACGCCCTACAAAGAGATTTTGTACGAAAGTATCATTCAACATTTAGGTGAAGATGTCAGTCATAATTTGTTTTTCCACTACCACGATATCGAATTGTTTGAGGAATTGATTACCAATAATTTGGGAAAATACAATCACTACATTATCCTCCCCCATTTTAATAAAAGCGTCGCGAGAATTGTTTCTAAAATACCGAAAGACAAATTATTAGTCTTAGATATTAATGTGAAGGAGTTTAGTGACGATTATTCTATTCTTTACCAAAATTTCGAATCTAATATCTACCAGGGTCTAACTACTTCAGTAGAGAAAGTTAAAAAATACGAGCAGATTAACTTAGTATTAAGCTCTAAAAGCTTCCAATATACACCCGATGGAATCATTCAAGGTTTCACTCATTTCTGCACGGAGAACGAACTAGAATTTGATATAATTCCTGATCTAGATGATGACTATGAATTACAGGTTAATCAAGCCTATATCGTCTTTAGAGAGTACGATCTAATCAAGATGATTAACTGGACGACTAAGAACAAATTAAAGGTCGGTAAAAACATAGGTATTATATCCTACGATGATACGCCATTAAAAGAAATAATTGCGGAAGGTATTTCCGTTATCTCGAATGACTTTAAGAAAATGGGGGAGCGCGCAGCTGAAATGATTATAAATCGAGAAAAAGGTCGTGAATCGAATGAATTCTATTTTATCGACCGGGGTTCCTTATAGATCTAAATGCACATTTAGCCAGCCTGTGTCCATTTTTACACCTAAAGTATTGTAGAAATCGATAGCTGGTTGATTCCAATCCAACACTTGCCACATCATACCCGTGCATTTTGTGCGCTTTGCTTCTTCAATAGCTTCCAAAATTAAGCGCTTGCCTAATCCTTTGCCACGGAAACTCTCCTTAATGTACAAATCCTCTAAGTAGAAGCGTCTACCCTTCCAGGTAGAGAAACGGTAATACCATAAAGAGAAGCCACCTAATTCACCATTTAAGTAAATCAGGTTAGCAAAGAATAAAGGATTCTCAGAAAATCCTCCTTCCAAATAATCATCAATGGTGGAACTAACTTCTTCGGGAGCCTTTTCAAAGATGGCTAACTCCAACACTAAATCACGGACTAATCCGATATCTTCTTTTGTTGCTCTGCGTATTTCTATCTTATCCATTGATGGCTCTGAGTTTGGTTAATAGCGATAAAAAGTCTTCAGGAAAATCCTGTTCAAACTGAATAAATTCATTTGTAGTCGGATGTACAAAACCTAACGAATAGGCATGCAAAGCTTGGCGAGGACAAATCTTAAACGCATTATCAATAAAGGATTTATAACTAGCCATTGATGACATATAACGTATTTTATCCCCACCATAGGTAGCATCAGAAAACAAGGGATGACCTATAGATTGAAAATGGGCTCTAATTTGGTGAGTTCGACCCGTTTCTAGTTTAAACTTCACAAAAGAAGCAAAACCATACGTTTCCATCACTTCATAATGCGTTATCGCAATTCTACCGTACTCAGAATCTTCTGGAAAAATAGCTTGAATCTTACGGTCTTTTGGACTTCTACCGATCTTACTGCGTATGGTCCCTTTTAATTCTTTAGGAACGCCCCAACAAATAGCGTAGTAGGTTCTTTCGATACTATGTTCGAAGAATTGTTGACCCAAAAAATTAAGGGCAAACTCCGATTTGCCAATCACCAATATGCCAGATGTATCTTTATCAATCCGATGTACCAAGCCTGGACGAATGTCTTTTTGTCCGGGTAGGTTTTGGCAATGAAATAACAAGCCATTTACCAAAGTTCCTGACCAATTACCTTGCGCAGGATGTACCACCATTCCAGGGGATTTATTCACCAAAATCAATTGTTCGTCTTCGTAAATAATATCAATAGGGATATCTTCTGGATAGACTTCTTTATCACGTGGAGGAGTTGCGAATGATACAGTGATCGTATCTAAAGGCTTGACACGGTAATTCGATTTGATCAATCCCCCATTTACTTTCACAGATCCCGCATCGATACCCACTTGAATCTTATTGCGGCTAGTACCCGCAATTTTAATCATCAAATATTTGTCGATTCTGAGTAATTGCTGACCTTTGTCAACAGTGAAATTAAAATGCTCAAATAAATCATCTTCCTCTTCGGAATCAGGAGCATTCATTTCTGGATCGATGGACATAGCAAATTTTGAATTTAACGCGTTACACTTACCGTCTCCGACAGAAGAGATATTCGATGAATGTTGGAATTCAAAAGGAATTCAGGTGTTTGTCAAAAGAGACGACCTCATCCATCCCATCATTTCGGGAAATAAGTGGCGCAAATTAAAAAATTATCTCCAAACCTTTTCATTTAGCACCCATTCTGGCCTATTAAGTTTTGGTGGAGCCTATTCTAATCACCTCTATGCCCTAGCCTATGCAGGCCATTCACTAGGAATTCCTACGGTGGGTATTATCAGAGGAGAAGAGTTGACTATCGACAGTAATGCCTATTTAGCACAAATGAATGCATGGGGAATGCAATTGCATTTTATCTCGAGAACAGCCTATCGAGATAAACCCATTCCAACAGCATTTGAAAAATATACAGTTATTGCAGAAGGCGGATTTGGCGAATTAGCCATTCAAGGGATGGGAAATCTTGTTGATGAGCTTCCAACCTGTGATTTAATTTATACGGCAGTAGGAACAGGAGCTACGGCTATAGGTATAGCAAAATATACTGATAAGCCAGTCATGGGCATTTTAACCTTACATAATCGTTCAGAGATAGGAGCTAACAAAATACCTGCTAATTTAGATATCGAAGACGCTTATGTATTTGGTAAATATGCTAAGCAGAACGATGAACTGGATCTGTTTTGCGCTAAATTCTATCAGAAACACGGCATTCCCATCGAACCCATCTATACCGGTCGAATGTTTTATGCTTTAATGGAACACATAAAAAATGGCCACATAGCTCCCAATTCGAAACTAGTGGCCCTCCATACCGGAGGAGTAAAATAAAACTACCCTACCGAACCTTCTAAAGAAATAGCTAAAAGCTTTTGCGCTTCCACAGCAAATTCCATCGGTAATTGTTTCAACACTTCTTTGGCATATCCATTAACGATCAATGCAACCGCTGTTTCAGTACTCAAGCCACGTTGATTACAATAGAAAATTTGATCCTCCCCAATTTTAGAAGTTGTTGCTTCGTGTTCAACGGATGATGTATTATTTTTTACTTCCAAATAAGGGAATGTATGCGCACCGCATTTATCACCTAATAACAAGGAGTCGCATTGGGAGAAATTTTTACATCCATCTGCTTTTCTGGCTACTTGAACTAAACCTCGATAGGAGTTTTGTGAAAAACCAGCTGATATACCTTTCGATACAATACGAGACTTAGAATGCTTCCCTAAATGAATCATTTTAGTACCTGTATCTGCTTGTTGGTAATTATTTGTTACGGCTACTGAATAGAATTCGCCTATTGAATAATCCCCTTTTAAGATGACAGATGGATATTTCCAAGTCACTGCAGAACCCGTTTCCACCTGAGTCCAAGATAATTTAGAATGAGCACCATCACAAATTCCACGCTTAGTTACGAAATTATAGATACCTCCTTTTCCTTCATTATCTCCTGGATACCAGTTTTGAACGGTTGAATATTTTACCTCTGCTCCCGCATGGACATAAATCTCTACCACCGCAGCATGTAATTGATTCTCATCGCGCATTGGCGCAGTGCAACCTTCTAAATAGGAAACATAAGATTCATCTTCCGCCACAATCAAGGTACGCTCAAATTGACCCGTTCCTGATGCGTTGATACGGAAATAGGTAGATAATTCCATCGGGCAACGAACGCCTTTTGGAATATAACAGAACGATCCATCTGAAAATACGGCACTATTTAAAGCGGCGAAGTAATTATCCTTTACAGGGACTACAGAGCCTAAGTATTTCTTGATTAATTCTGGGTGCTCTCTAACTGCTTCAGAAATGGAACAAAAGATGACTCCTTTTTCTGCCAAAGTCTCTTTAAACGTTGTCGCTACTGATACAGAATCGATAACAGCATCTACAGCAACGTTCGATAGACGTTTTTGTTCATCTAACGAAATACCTAATTTCTCAAAAGTTCTACGCAATTCTGGATCAATCTCATCCAAAGAATTCAATTGTTTCTTTTGCACCGGAGCTGAATAATATTTCAACTCATCATATTTAGTGGGAGTATATAATAAATTAGCCCAATCTGGTTCAGCTAACGTTCTCCAGTAACGGTAAGCGGATAATCGCCATTCCAACATCCAATCAGGTTCATTCTTTTTCTCTGAAATAAAATGAATGATTGATTCACTTAACCCAATTGGAGCTTCGTCTGTCTCGAAATGAGACTCAAACCCGTATTTATAGTCGGTTGAAGTTACTTCTTGTAAAATATCGTCTACTTTCTCTGCCATCATTTTGCATTTAGAATACAAAATTACAAAAGGATTTTGGAGAAAAATAGACTTAGTTTAGAATTAATCTAAACAATTACAATAAAGGCGTATTTCTGATGAGGCTTTCTTCTAAAGAGATAAAGGTTTCTGTCCGTTGAATACCTGTAACACGTTGAATTTTATCGTGTAAGACTTCGCGAAGATGTTGTGTGTCGCGGCAAATAATTTTGGCAAAAATAGAGTATATACCTGTCGTGTAATGGATATTAACTACTTCTGGGATTTGTTCTAACTGTTTGGCTACATCCTCATATAAACTACTCTTATCTAAATAGATGCCTAAGAAAGCCGTGATATCCCACCCTATTTTCGAATAATCTATCAATAATTGAGCCCCTTTTACAATTCCCAAAGATTCCATCTTTTTCATTCGTACGTGGACTGTACCACCAGAAACATCTAGGCGCGTACCTATTTCAGTATAGGGCAAATTAGCATCTTTTACCAAAATCTCAAGTATCTTGTAATCTAGAGGATCAAGCTCAAACTTCTTTTCCATTGAATTTTCGTAATTATTTCAGGTTCGAATTAAAAATTATGTAAAAAAAGACATTTATTTTTGAAAATTTTTGAAAAATTAAAAATCTCCTTTTATATTTGTCCTACTAATTATTGCAAAGGTAATAATTTTCACTGTAGGGTGATGAAATTGGCAGACGTGCCCTCCTGTCTCGGGGGTGGTGAGTTCAGGATAAACACGGCATAATGGGTTGACCACTAAATCAGTTCTGTGTCGAGGCTAACTGCACCTTGGAGGTTCGAATCCTTCTCCTACAGCATTTTAATTAATTTGGTTTTTAGTTTGTTGATGAAGTGTAATGTTAAAAGCAATCTTATTTTAGGATTGCTTTTTTTATTGTCTCATAATCTATATATTTGGTAGACAAACTAGTTTTAAATAACCTTAACCCCTACTATTATGTCATTAAGATTAGGAGATATTGCACCAGACTTTAGTGCAGATACAACATTAGGACACATTAATTTTCATGAATTCATCGGTGATTCTTGGGTATTATTATTCAGCCACCCAGCAGATTTCACTCCTGTATGTACCACAGAATTAGGTAAAACGGCTCTTTTAAACGGAGAATTTCAAAAACGTAACGTGAAGCCTATCGCTATTTCAGTAGATAGCTTAGAATCCCACAATAAATGGGTACCCGATATCGAAGAAGTAAATTCGGTTAAAATGAATTTCCCAATCATCGCAGATCCAGAGAAAAAGGTAGCCTTATTGTACGATATGATTCACCCGAATGCCTCTGAAAAAGCAACAGTTCGCTCGGTATTTGTGATAGGACCAGATAAGAAAATTAAATTAACACTTACCTATCCTGCTTCTACAGGCCGTAACTTCACTGAAATCCTTCGTGTGATTGATTCCTTACAATTAACGGCTAATTACCAAGTGGCTACGCCTGCTGATTGGGTTAATGGTGACGATGTGATCATCGTTCCAGCTGTCTCTAATGAAGATGCAGTAGCTAAATTCCCTAAAGGCTTTACTTCTGTAAAACCGTATTTACGTAAAACGCCTCAACCGAATTTATAAACGGTTTTTGCCTAAGTTAAATGCCAAAATTCATTAGCTGTGGATTTTGGCATTTTTTATTATAAAACCGTATTTTTGTAGCTCATTAATATAATCCGCATGTTATCAACGATTAATTTTACTTCTACTGCTGCCTATAAAGCGCTCCTATCAGATCAAACTCGTTTAGCTTCAACCACCATCGCACAGTTATTCGCAGGCGATTCCAAGAGACAAGCTACCTATAGCCAAACATTTAATGGCATCTTCTTTGACTATTCGAAAAATCTAATCGATGAAAATAGTTTTCAATCTATACTTCTGTTGGCTAAGGAATGTGGCTTAGAAGAGGCGATCAAAGCGCAATTTTCAGGGGATAAGATTAATCAGACAGAGGGTCGTTCGGTTTTACATACGGCATTGAGAGCTAAATCATCTGCTTCCGTATTAGTGGACGGAGAGAATATTATTCCAAAGATTCAAGCTGTTAAAGCTCAGATGAAGGAATTTTCTGAAAAAGTAATCTCAGGTTCGTGGAAAGGTTATTCTGGTAAAGAGATAACGGATGTGGTAAACATCGGTATTGGAGGGTCTGATTTAGGTCCTGTCATGGTGACTGAGGCGTTAAAACCTTATAAAACACGATTGAATGTTCACTTTGTAAGTAATGTGGATGGGACTCACATCGCAGAAACGTTGAAAAAAGTGAATCCAGAAACAACCTTGTTTTTAATTGCTTCCAAAACATTCACGACACAAGAAACAATGGCAAATGCCTTCTCGGCTAGAGATTGGTTCTTAGCTGCAGCTAAAGATAATGCAGCAGTTGCTAAGCATTTTGTGGCTTTATCTACGAATACAAAGGCCGTTGCTGAATTTGGCATTGATACAGCGAATATGTTTGTGTTTTGGGATTGGGTAGGTGGACGTTATTCTTTATGGTCTGCGATTGGATTATCCATCTGTTTATCGGTAGGATATACACACTTCGAAGCACTATTAGCAGGTGCAGAGGCTATGGACAGTCATTTTGCCACGGCATCATTCGAAAGCAATATTCCAGTTATTTTAGGATTGTTAGGTATTTGGTATGTGAACTTCTTTAATGCCCCTACACATGCCATTTTGCCTTATGATCAATATATGCACCGTTTTGCAGCCTATTTCCAACAAGGAGATATGGAATCGAATGGAAAGGCAATTGACCGAACAGGTAAACGAGTGAAGTATGCAACGGGTCCTGTTATTTGGGGAGAACCAGGTACAAATGGCCAACACGCCTTCTATCAATTGATTCACCAAGGAACACAATTGATTCCAGCTGACTTTATCGCTCCTGCGGTAACACATAATAAAATAGGTAACCACCACACTTTATTAATGTCTAATTTCTTTGCTCAGACAGAAGCATTAATGAATGGAAAGTCAAAAGAGGTGGTTGTTGCTGAATTACAGAAAGCAGGCTTAAGTGAAGCTGAGATTGAAAAATTAGCGCCATTCAAGGTATTTGAGGGAAATAAACCAACCAATTCGTTCTTAGTTAAACAGATTGATCCTGCGACATTAGGATCTTTAATTGCGATGTACGAACATAAGATCTTTGTTCAAGGTGTAATCTGGAACATCTTTAGCTACGATCAGTGGGGTGTGGAATTAGGAAAGCAATTAGCTAATTCGATTTTACCTGAATTAGAGAATGAAGATAAAATAACTTCACACGATTCTTCTACAAACGGATTGATTAATCAATTCAAGGCTTGGAGATAGGTATTATTTCAATAAAGTGATCATTTCAGAGATGGAGAGCAGGTTCTGTTCTCCATTTTTCATGTTTTTCACATTCGCTTTTCCTTCTTTTAATTCAGACTCCCCTATCACCGCTACGTAAGCGATTTTTTTCTTGTCTGCAAACTCGAACGACTTCTTGATTTTGGCAATATCTGGATAAACTTCCGCTGGAATTCCTACTTTACGTAATTCATTAGCCATTCCTAAACTGGCTTTGCGTCCATCCTCATCGAAATAGGTAAATAGTATGGCACTAGCGCTAGTTGCAATTTCAGGGAATAGCTTCAACTCTTCCATGACGTCTAAAATACGCTCAATCCCAAAGGAGATTCCTACGCCAGACATATTAGGCAATCCAAATGAACTCGTCAAATCATCATAACGACCTCCACCTACGATAGAACCAAAAGGAAGATCAACTGCTTTGCCCTCATAAATCAAACCTGTATAATAGCTTAAACCGCGTGCTAGTTTATAGTCGAAAACAAGATTATCTGACGAAAAGCCATTGGTCTCAGATAAAGATAAAACCTCTTTAATCTCTGCCAGGCCTTGTAAACCTATGACATTCGTATCAAAAAACGAGGTCAATTTGGCAATTTTTGCTTCATTTGAACCTTCAAATAAAACAAGATTCTTAATAGCCTCCGTTTTCTCTTCCGTAAATCCATTCTGGATTAATTCCTTCGCAACATTCTCCCAGCCTATCTTATCTAGTTTATCCAATGCAACGGCAAAAGCTACAAAACGCGCACTTTCACCCAGCGTGTCCACAATACCAGCTAATATTTTACGGGAATTCAGGTAAAGGTTAACTCGTAAGTTAAGTGAATTGAAAATAGATTGAAATAAAGCTATTAACTCAGCTTCATTCACTAAAGAATCAGAACCAATAATATCGGCATCGCATTGATAGAACTCGCGGTAACGACCTCTTTGCGGACGATCCGCTCTCCAAACCGGTTGTATTTGGTAGCGACGGAATGGAAAAGCTAACTCATTACGATTCATGGCTACGAAACGAGCAAAAGGTACCGTTAAATCGTAGCGAAGACCTTTTTCTGAAATTTTTGTAGTTAACAATTTAGAACCAGCATCGATGTCTGACGGAGAAACTTTGGACAAATAATCGCCACTATTCAAAATTTTAAACAGTAGTTGATCCCCTTCTTCTCCATACTTACCCGTCAAGGTAGACAAGTTCTCAATGGCTGGCGTTTCAATCGTTTGAAAGCCAAATCCTTGAAAATGAGTCTTTATAATGTCAAATACGTAATTACGTTTTGCCATTTCTGTAGGACCAAAATCCCTAGTACCTCGTGCGTTCGCTGGTTTCTGCATAATATCTAAAAAACAAATTTAATTAATTATGCTATAATATTTTTGATAATAGTCGATTTTAGCTATTTTTGCAAACCAAATTATCAAAGACATGGCAGTAACTAGACTAAAACGTAAAGACAGAAGAAATAAAGCAGTAGCTAACAACAAGGTTGCAGCTATCAAAATTTTAAAAGCAAGACCTATCATCAAATTAGTTGATGTAGAAGCTATTAAAGCTAGCTTTGCTAAATAAGAATTATATTCTTTATATTTAAACCGGTTTATGCCGGTTTTTTTATGTTTAATCCAATCCTATTCAACAATGAAAAAGACATTATTTGTAATCTCAGCCCTATTTTTAGGTTCAGCAACTGTAGCATTTGCACAAGATCATCGTCACGTAAAAGCTAATCCAACTAATCCAAACGACACAGAATATTGGGAACCAAGCATTCCAGTGGTAACACCAGGAGCTATTCCATCTGATGCTATCGTATTATTTGACGGCAAAAATTTAGATAACTGGGAATCCGCAAAGGATGGCTCGCCAGCACAATGGAAAGTAGCAGATGGAAAGATGACCGTAGTAGGTAAAACAGGTAATATTTCTACGAAAGAGAAATTTACTAACTACCAATTGCACATCGAGTGGCAGTCCCCTATCGAACCAGAAACCTTAAAAAGCCAAGGAAAAGGAAATAGCGGCGTTTTCATGCAAGGCATGTATGAAGTTCAAGTAATGAACTCCTATCAAAACCCAACTTATCGCAATGGACAAGCTGGTGCTATTTACAAACAAACGCCACCACTAGTAAATGCTACCTCTAAAATGGGCGAATGGAATACCTACGATATCATTTATACGGCACCTGTATTCACTACGAATGGAGGAATTGAAACGCCAGCGTATGTAACGGTGATTCATAATGGTATTGTAGTTCAAAATCATACAAAGATTCAAGGTACGACTGAATACATCGGTCAGCCATTAAATCCAGTTCATGGACCAGGTCCCATTAGTTTACAAGACCATGGAAACCCAGTGAGCTACCGAAATATTTGGTTAAGAAAAATGTAATTAATTTCTTAATTTTGAAGGGAAGGTTTTCAACATAAAAGCCTTCCCTTTTTTTGTTTCTATGAAATACATCATTAGCTGGGTTTTACGATTTATCCCTAGAAAATTCATTCAGTTATTCGCACATAGACTAATCAAAATCTACAGTATTTTCCTTTATGGAAATAAGGTTTATTGCCCTGTTTGTGATCATTCATTTCGCCATTTTTTGCCCTATGGGCGTCTTACACCACGAGAGAACGCACTTTGCCCCTCTTGCTTAAGCTTAGAGCGTCACCGCTTGATGTATTTGTATTTAAAAAACGAGACCTCCTTTTTTACAGAGAAGCCTAAATTATTACACATCGCTCCTGAATATTGTTTTATTGAACGTTTTGAGCAGCATTTAGGTGATCAATACATTACGGCTGATATTGAAAGCCCTTTGGCTAAAGTAAAAATGGATTTACATGATATTCCATTTGAAGACAATACATTTGATGTGGTATTCTGCAATCACGTGTTAGAACATGTGAAAGATGATGTTCGCTGTATGCAAGAAATAAGACGCGTATTAAAACCCACAGGTTTTGCTTTATGCCAAAGTCCTCAACGCTATGATCTAGCTACGACTTATGAAGATGCAAGCATCACTGATCCAAGGGAACGCGAGATACATTTCTTACAGGATGATCATTTACGCATCTATGGCCGTGATTACGGTACCCAGCTAGAAAATTCTGGCTTTAAAGTTGAATCAGTGAATCTTATTGAAAAATTGGGATT
>CANFWR010000036.1 GCA_947450865.1 Cytophagaceae bacterium | reverse complement strand
TACCAATGTGTGCTCCTTCTACGACGATACAACGAGAACCAATAAAGGCTCCATCTTCAATAATGACAGGAGAAGCTTGAGGTGGTTCTAAAACGCCACCGATACCCACACCACCACTTAAGTGTACGTGTTTACCGATTTGAGCACAAGATCCTACCGTAGCCCACGTGTCTACCATAGTTCCTTCATCTACATAAGCACCAATATTTACATAAGAGGGCATTAATATCGTTCCCTTCGCTAAAAAAGCACCATATCGGGCTACAGCTGGAGGAACAACACGAACACCTAACTCTTTGTAATTTGATTTTAACTTCATTTTATCGTGGAATTCGAAGATACCCACTTCAGAAACGGCCATTTGGCGAATAGGGAAATACATCACGATCGCTTTCTTTACCCATTCGTTCACTTGCCAGCTTCCATCAGCCTTAGGTTCTGCCGTACGCAATTCCCCTTTATCTACTAAGTCCACGACTTTTTCAATCGCTTCGATGGTTTCAGCCTTCGAACGAAGCTCCGGGTTGTCCCAGGCAGCTACAATACTATTTTCTAATGAATTCATAAAAATGATATGCAATAAATGAAGATGCAAATTAATCAAAAAAGGCTTGGCTTCCCCAGATCAGTGGAAATAAAATCGATGCCTACTGGCGATGAGAGCGAAAATACGCTTAAAAATCGAACTAAATTTAACTTCAACTTTAATAAGTTATTTAGCTGATTATCAATCAGTTACGTATCAGTGCAAAATAATATTTTGGTAAATTGTGCTAGAAAATTAGCTAAAAAGATAAATGACATTCTGTCACTCTCCTACCCCATCGATCTGGAGCATTTATTTCTTATACAAATATGCAAAAATATTTTGAATAAAAAACGTATCCGAGCAAATTTTACACAAAAATCATATATTTAGCACTATTGCTAAATTAAAATATCCTGATTTACTTTTGTAAAATAGGCCTTGTAAACGTTTAATTGGGTTTATTTTATCCTATCACTCTTGGAATAATACATTTTAAATGCTATATTTGGTCTTTGTATGAAATCAAATTAATTTATTCAATGAAAAAAATTAAAGTTGCTATTAATGGTTTTGGTCGTATCGGTCGACTTACTTTCCGTCGTTTATTGGAAAAAGAAAATGTGGAAATCGTTGCTATTAACGATTTAACTGACAATGCTACTTTGGTACACTTACTAAAGTATGATTCAGTTCACGGTCGTTTTAATGGAACTGTTACTTCTGATGCTGACAGCATTACTGTTAATGGTAACGTGATTAAGGCTTTTGCAGAACGCGATCCTAAACAATTACCTTGGGGTGCTTTAGGAATCGATGTTGTTTTAGAATCTACTGGTCGTTTTATCGATCAAGAAGGTGCTGGTCAACACTTAGTGGCTGGTGCTCGTAAAGTAATCATCTCCGCTCCTGCTAAAGGTGATATTCCTACAGTCGTTTTAGGTGTTAATGATGATACATTAACGGATGATATGACGATTATCTCTAATGCATCTTGTACAACTAACTGTTTAGCTCCTATGGCTAAAGTATTAGACGATGCTTTTGGAATCGAAAAAGGATTTATGACTACGGTTCATGCTTATACAGCAGACCAAAACTTACAAGATGCACCTCACTCCGATTTACGTCGTTCTCGTGCTGCAGCTTATTCTATCATCCCTACGTCTACAGGTGCTGCTAAAGCGGTAGGTTTAGTATTACCTCATTTGAAAGGTAAATTAGATGGTAATGCGATGCGTGTTCCTACTCCAGATGGATCAGTTACTGATTTCACGGTAGTATTGAAGAAAGATGCTACGGTTGCTGAAATCAATGCTGCTTTAAAAGCTGCTGCTGATGGCCCAATGAAAGGTATCTTAGAATACACAACTGACGAAATCGTTTCTATCGATATTATCGGTAACCAACACTCTTGTATCTTAGATTCTAAGTTAACAACAGCGATGGGTAACTTAGTGAAAGTTGTAGGTTGGTATGATAACGAATTTGGTTATTCATCTCGTGCAGCAGATTTAATCGCTCGCGTAGGTTAATCAACTTGTTTGATATAAATGAAAAAGCCTCTCTATCTGAGAGGCTTTTTTTATTTTACGTTCGTAGCTCTGAGGTAATTGATGTTAAATCCTTTTTCATAGAACATCTCCTCGAAGCGCGTTTTGATCCCAAAGTGATCGTCCATCCATTCGGACGTGTAGAGATCATTTGTCTTTACGGTGATGTCCCAACCATTTTCAGTTAGCGAGCCCTCCGAAAATTCGAAGAAAGGCAAAGAATCCGTTTTTAGGTGAAGAATACCTCCAGGCTTCAATATTTTCTTATAGCGATTTAGAAAGGTATGAAAAGTGAGGCGTCGTTTCTCATCACGATCCCGAAGTCGAGGGTCCGGAAAAGTGATCCAAATTTCATCGACCTCATTTTCTGCAAACTGTTCGTCGATCTCTTGCATATGGATGCGTAGAAACGCGGTGTTTGTTAATTCAAGTTCTCTCGCAGCTCTCCCTCCTTGCGCTAAACGATCTCCTTTGACATCAACTCCGATGAAATTCATCTCGGGAAATAGTTTACCTAAGCCATTCGTGTATTCTCCTCGACCACAGCCCAGTTCTAAAACTAATGTGCTGTCATTTTTAAAGTAATCCGATTTCCATTTGCCAGCCAAGGTTCCAAAAATGGGTTTCGGACTTTGGATGACATTGTCTAAAGCGATGGCTAAATTGTATTTGGCTGTTTTTCTTCTGCTCAAGGGTACGCGAATTAAAAGGTAATTTCTCCTACGAGATAGGTAGATCCACAGATGAGAATCCCATCTGAAGGTTTTGAATTTGATTTAGCGAGGGCAATAGCCTCGTTTACCGAAAGGACAACTTTGCCTTGTAGGCCTTTCGCCGCTGCTAATTTTTGAAGTTCCAAAGCGGAGATCGCTCTCGGGTTGTTTGCTTGGCAAAAATAGTAGCTGGCCTCTGTAGGAAACAAGGATAAGACCGAATCGATGTCTTTGTCTGCCACCATCCCGAGAATAATGGTCAAATGATCGAAACCTTCTTTATTTATTTGTTGCATAATCTCCGTTATGCCACTTTTGTTGTGACCGGTATCAGCGATAACTTTAGGGCTTTCCCCTAATATCTCCCAGCGGCCTTGTAAACCGGTATTCACTCGGGTTTGCTCAATTCCTTTCCTGATTTTTGCCCCATCAAGAGGAATGATGGATTGAATCTGCTCGCACCAGGCCAAAACACCTCGGATATTTTTTTGCTGGTATTGCCCTTTGTATGGGCTATTTACGTTCATTTTACCCCAAGTTGGGCTTGTAAAAGTGAAATCCGAAGCGCTCACTACATCTGAAGCAAATTGTAATGGGGCATTTACCGATGAAGCTTTGGCAATGAAAACTTCAGACGTTTCTGGCTGTTTTTCACTGATGGTAACCGGAATCTGAGATTTAATGATACCAGCCTTTTCTGACGCAATTTTTTCCAAGGTATCCCCCAATAAATCCTGGTGGTCAAAACTGATGTTTGTGATCAGGCAAGCCAATGGTGAAATGATATTCGTCGAATCCAATCGACCGCCTAAACCCGTTTCAATAATCGCATAATCGACCTCCTGTTCCTTGAAATAGGTGAAGGCCATAATGACGGTCCATTCAAAAAAAGACGGACGCACTTTTTCAATGAGGTCTAATCTGGAAGAAACAAAATCAGCCACCCATTCTTCAGCGACCTGAATTCCATTGATTTTAATTCGTTCTGTAAAGGAATGAAGATGTGGAGAAGTATATAATCCTACCTTATATCCGTGTTCCTGAAGAATGGAGGCCATAAAATGGGAGGAACTCCCCTTTCCATTCGTTCCTGCAATGTGCAAGGACTTAAAATAATCCTGCGGTTGACCCATCAGCTCGCAAAGTGCTTCTATATTGCCTAAACCAGGTTTATAGGCTTTAGCCCCTTCTCGGTGAAATACCGGCAATTGTGCATATAAAAAGGAAATGGACTCGGAATAATTCATCGGATGTCTATCTTTCTCCTACGCGGAAGGTGATAGACCCGGTCGCTTCTTTCGGGCTTGGGCCTGAAGACGTTTTGATGAATTTAGATTTTTCGATGGCTCTTTTGTATTTCTGTGCCAAAGAGTTAGAGAATGAATTCTCCGCAATCACTAATTTGATGATATTTCCGTCCTCATCGATTTTGATCGTGAATCGAATCATCCCCGTTTCACCTGTATCATCTTTAACGTTAGGACGATTAGCAATTCTCCAGCCAGCAATATTCACAGAAGAGGAACCAGAACCCTCTCCGCTTCCGCCATTACCGGAGTAATTTGTTGAATTGTTGATTTTACCGTTCGGGCTACCTTTATCACCTATCTTTCCAGCGTCTGGACCATTCGAGTTTCCTCCTGGATTTGGATTGGTGCCACGTGTACCGTTGCTGGTTGTTTTTTTCTTGAATAAAGCACCCTCATCGATTCTTTCTTCCGGCTCAGGAGCAGGCTTTTTTGAAACAATAGTGGTCTTTTTCGTATTCTCAGAAATGCTGACAGGGCTTTTAACTACGGAAGAAATGACTGTTTCTTTCGAGCTAGGTGTCGGTTTAGCTTTGGTAACCGAAGCTACTTCTGTTTCTTTTTCAGCCGGTTGTGATTCGTCGTTATTAGGCAAATCACTTGCTTGATTATAGGATTGAACATTTCCTCCACCCTCGTCATCTGTTCCGTAATTCACTTCGAATCCAGGCTCAGGCAATTCCAGCTTCATTTCTTCTGCGGACCAGATCTTAGCATACCAAAACAACAAGAACAACAAACCTTGAATCACGATCGTGATCGCCAAGGCTTTCCGTTGGTTTTTGCGTTCTATTGATTGTTGTTCGATGCGTTGGTTCATATCTTATAGCGCCTTATACACCCAAATATCTACTTTCTTGGACGCTTTTAATTCAATGGCTTTGGCATAACCTGCATCCATTGAATGCTCTGTACCTAAGCTAATGCGGTAAAATTTAGTCTGCTCGTTCTTTAAGATAATCTCCGCTTGGTCAAAACCACGCGATTTAAACTCTTTTAGGCCTTTCTCCGCTTGTGTTAAGGATTGAAAACTGGCTGCTACTAAATAGATAACATCTTGATCTGCTGGCGCTTCTTCTAGAACGGGTTCAGCGATTACTTTTTTCTGAACGGTATCAATCTGAACAGGCGCTAGTACAGCAGGTGCGGCAACTGCTACAGGAGCGGATACTTTTTTCTCAATTTTAATCGGATTTAAAGAACTCTGCGATTGTTGACTAGAAGGTTCTGTCAGGAAAAATGCACCTAAACCTCCTATAATAAAGGCAATTAGCGCATAAACATAAGAAGATTTGCTGAGCTTTATAGGTGTGGGTTCTGGCGTATAGCTTGGAAGATCTTCTGCTACAGGTGCCTCTTCAAGCACAGGTTTTTTCTCTTTAGGTAAGGCATGACCTAAACCTACTGGGAATAGACCGAAAACGGACAAATCAGCATTAAAATCAGGGTTTGGCGAGAAAGATAAACGGTTTTCCGAATTCAAGGTAAACGCTCCTAATTCTCCTACCGTTACATATCCTTCGGATGAGATTTTCGATTTTAATTCAGTAGCAATGGTTGCTATTTCTAAAGAAGCCTCTTTTTGTGAGATAGACTGTTTTTTAGCCCATTCCGTCGTTAAGAAACGATCATCCGTTTTTAACTTCTCGTTAAAAGCGACGCATTTTCTTTTAGGATAAATCTTTCCCTCTTTGGCATTGAACTGAAAATCTTGTGCATTCACAACAAATCCACCAAATTGTGGAATAATCACACATTCGTGTTCGTAAAGTAAGTGCTCAAGAAAGGTATAAAATTCAGTCATTCTTAAAATGAATATGCGAGAGTTGCTGTAAAGTTAAAACCTTGTGTTGGATAAAATAAATATCGCTGGTAATTTTTTCCCAATATATTATTCGCAGATAAAGTAGCCGTTAATTTCTCTGTAATCGCATACTCTCCTTTTACATTGAGATCCACTATGTTATCTAATGTGGTAGCCTTTTGGGTTCTTGGATTAAAGCCATATAATCCTCCTACATAATAGATTTCTGGTGAAATTTTGAATTTAGGTAGCACTGCGATGGTATTTCTCCAGGCAATCTGGATATTAGGACGGTGATAGGCGTATAAGAAATTACCCAGGTTTCCGTAATTCGTATAATCCACTTGTAAGTCTGACTGGATTTTATCCGTGACTGTCATCTTCACATTCGCCTGTAAGGAAAGGACCGATACAGCTGCATCTGCATTAGAATATTGGATATCAAATTGAGATAAGTCCGCTGCCGAGGCTGTGAAGAAAGCCATTTTAGCATATTCTCCATAAGTAGCTTTCAATTCGTAATGTACATTACGTTCGTTTGTACCGGTTAAACCACCCGATACAGCCCATTTTTGTTGGGTATTTTGTAAGGTGATGGATTGTGAAAGCCAAGGGTTTGTTAATAGGCTGCTGTGGTAGGAATTAAACTGTGTATCACCTTCAAATCCGGCAAATAAGCGAATGAAGTCATTCGCACGGTAGCGAACTTGAACGCTTGGATAAATCCGCAATTCCTCATCTTGTACCGCATTAATTCCCGCTTGCAGGTTTAAACGAGGTAAAACATCATAGGAAAGGCTTGGTTTTAAGCGGAAGAAATTGCGATTTGTAGTCGAGTTACTTGTGAAGTTAGATAAGATAGCATCTCCATTAATGCGAAGCGATAATCCTTCCGAAATCGCATAATTTGCCTTTATGTAAGAAGATGACATCCACTCTTTAGGGGCTAAATTTCCCGCTAAAGACGAGAATTCGGTGCCAGCCTGGTAGGAGAATTTCTTTCCTTCTGTTTGGCTATAAATATCTCCATTGAATTTGATCTGATCGTAATGTACCCCAAAAGCATCTTCTGGCGTATTCGCAGGAATACTTTCCTTACCGTAAAAATTCGTCGCAATGCGGCGGTAATCCAATGAACCTTTCAATAAGGCTTTAGACCAAAGTGATTGGCTGTAAATTTTTACCTCATTTTCCGAGCGACTCGAATAGGCATTATCTGTGGGCCCCATCGAGTTTGCATCGTGATTGATGTACAATCCACGCAATTCTTTAGCCGTAGGATTATAGCCAAAATGTCCATTCAATAAGGTATGGCCATAATTACCAGCTCCGATTTTAATGGAGTTTTTCGCCATTGAGGCATAAGGAGATTTAAGCTCCTCTCCTGTTCTTGGACCTAGCACATTCGTTTGAATGCCTGGCAAAACGAGTGCTTGTGGCTTAGAAAGGTCAAAATTGAAATCTACTTTATGGTCTTTGCTGTAGTCTGGTATTTCATTCAAGGCCTCAAATGAACGACTCATCGTAGGCTGCACCTCAATTTTACGCACCTTCTCCGTGACAAATTCTTCATTTTGGATAGTACCTTCCTTTTTCTGTTGACCATAAGTTAAGATGGAAATCAGGCTGAAAGAGGACGCTAAAACGATTTTGGATGGTAATCTCATATGCATTATTTAGGGAAATAGGTTTTCAAAAGGGCTTTTGCAGCTTCGACGCTTTCTTTGTCCTCTGAATTGTCAATAATGGATTTCAAGGTTGCTTTCGCCTGTGCGAGGTTCTTTAATTCGAATAGGTTTTTGGCCAAAATCAAATAGGCCTTCCCTAGCGTCGCATCAGAAACCTCTGCAAATTCGTTTCTGAATTTATCTAGAATCATCTCATTCGAAGTGGAATAATTACCTTTCGAATTATTCAATTGAACGATATCCAAGTATTTAACCGCCGACTCTTCTAGTCCTTCAGCTTCTTTTATAGCAAGTGTGTGGTAATCTGCATAGGCAATCATGGCTGAATCAAGCTCTTTTAATTGAATAAAGGACTCTAAAATGCGCTTATTTGAACGTTGAATAACAGTCGAATCGACTCCTTTCTCTTTTAATAATCGGTAATGGCCAATGGCCTCTCTATAAGACGCAGAATCAAATTCGATATCAGCCACCTTTGTAATTACTGAATTCAAGGATGGGTGTACATTTTGTTCAATGACCTTTTTGTAGAATTGGAATGCTAATGCTTTGTTATTCGAGCGGTTAGCGGCGTCTGCGATTAAATAGGTCACTTCTGAAACACGTTCATCAGCCGGGAAATGCTCCACGAATTTCTTCAATGGCTCGATCGCCTTATCGTATTTCTCCCCTAAATAGATTCCTTTCGCCGCTTGGTACTCTAAATCTGTCTTTTCTTCTTCATTTAGGCTACCGCTTTGATAGATGCTCAAATAGGCGCTCATCTCTTCTGGGCGGCCTACTTGGTTCAATTCTTCTTGTAAACCCGCTACTGCATCTTTCGCAAAAGTCTCTTTCGAGTATTTCTCGATTACCACCTTGTAATCTGTAATTGCCTTCTCTGGTTGTTTTGAGTTAGAATACGATTGCGCTCTCTTTAAGATGGATTCAGCGTAATAAGGACTATTCGGTTGATTGTTGATCAAATCAGTGAAGCCTGCAATGGCTTCCGCATATTTGCCTGTGCGGAAGGAAATCAAGTTTTCTTGGAAACTCGCATCATCGCCAAACTTGGTATTAGGGAATGATTTTTTCAAAGACTGGAACGTCGCCTTTGCTTCTGCATCGCGTTCAAGGTAGACTAGCGTGATTCCTTTTTGGTACATCGCATAATCCTTCTCCGTCTTTGCATTTTCAATCGCTTGGTTGTAATAGGTCAAGGCTTCAGTGTAGTTTTTCGCCACTAAATAAGTGTCAGCTAAACGTAAAACGGCATTTGCATTCGCTTTTCCATTCGGATTCGCCTTTAATTGATCCACATAGGTCTTAAAATACGTATTCGCATTCGGGAAATCCTTTACGGAGAAATAGGCATACGCAATCCCAATGCGGTTTCTTTGTAAGAAATCCGCCGAATGTTTACCTGAAAGCAAAGGTTTATAGACTTGTATTGCAGCCTCAAAGTCTTTCAATTGAGATAGACATTCTGCCTTTCCAAACGAAGCCTCATCCGTTACATTTTGATTAACAGCTTGTGAAATCGCTTTGTCAAAGAAAGAAATGGCCTCTTTATATTGTTCTTTATTGTACGCCTTGATACCTAGGTTATATGTTAACGTCTGGTAAGCCACCTTCAATTCTTCTGAAACGGGTACACCTGATTTCATAAAATCGGTGGCTGGAGCTAATTCAGGTAGTTTTAGGATAGCATCTGCGGCGAAACTTTGGTAAGCTGCTGTAAAGGAGCTTGCAGTATAGGTTTTGCCAAATTGCGCAATTGACTTCAACCCTTTTAACCAATTGCCCAGGTCAATGGCGATGCTGATGGACTTGAATTGGGCTTCTTCTTGTTGATTCGCATCAAAAGCTAGAGCGCCTGATTGATTGAACGATTCAGCTGCCTCCGTTTTTTTACCCAACTTTAATTGAGCTAACCCCTGCAAGTAGTACGCTTTTTGGCCTATTGAATCATTTTTCAATAATCCACTAATCGTTTGAATCGCGTCATCGTATTTATCGATGGAATACAGTGCAAAACCTTTTTTATAAGTGGCCGCTTCGTTTTTATGCTCTTTTAAGTAATCGCTGAAGCTCTTCGCTGCCTTTGCATATAAGCCTTTCTTAAATTGAACCTCTGCTACTAAAAGGGCTAAATCTGGGTGAGTGGAAATGATAGGCTCCGCATATTTCAATAATTCATCCCATTGCGCCGTTTGTTGATACGATGAAATTAACCAATAGGGCAAATCTTTGCGGTATTTCGAATGGCCATTGGATTTTTTGAAATCAGCAATGGCTTCTAAGTAGTTTTTTTGTTGGTAATGAATCACTCCCGCGTAATAGGCCGCAGAGAAGGCATATTCCTCATCTGGATCTGTTTTTACTTCATTGAATAAAGCAAGGGCATTATCAAAGTCTTTGGTCTCAAAATAGGCAACGCCTAATTTATAACGGGCTTCTACGTTTCCTAAGGACGAATTTTCTAGGTAGCGAATCGCTTTTGCATAATTTGCGATATCATAGAAATACAATCCGATTTTTCTGAACAACACATTGCTTTGAGGTGTATTCGGATGATTTAAGCTGAAATGGTAGCCTAAAACATCGATTTCAGGCTGATTTAAATACAGTGCGCACAATACTTGGTAGTATTCTGCCATAATCACTTCGTTCTTATTTACGTCGGTTTGTCTACCTAAAAAGTTCGCGAATTCTTCGCGGGCTGCAACATAATTTTGTGCCTCAAAATACTCTTTGCCTAAACTATAATGTATCTGATTGCTCTCAAAAGCCAGAGATTGCTGCGCAAAAGACGAGAAATGAAGGGATAAAAATAGGACGAGGCAGTAAAAGGAAGATTTAAATACCATAGGTTTATTGTCAATAGTCACGACTAAACAATAATACGATTTTTATGTTAAATAATTGTCTAGTCATTTAGAATTATTTGGAAAAAAATAGCACATGCTAGACTATACGGCTGATTTTTATAATTTTACCAAAATCTATTTCTCAACATAAAACAAAATGAATTTAAAACTACTATTCCTTAGTGTAATCGTGTCTTTTAGCTGTTTTGCTGGACCGATTAAACACGAAATCAGTATGCCCGAACCTTTCTCTCACTATTTTGAGGTGAAAACGACGGTTGACGTTAGTAAAGAGACTAACTTTTTCGATCTTAAAATGGCAGCTTGGACGCCAGGCTCCTATTTAATTCGTGAATTTGCTAAAAACGTAGAATCGGTTAGCGCTGAATCAAATGGTTCAAAAGTGGCTATCTCAAAGATTAGCAAAAATACCTGGCGCATCGCTTTAAGCCCTGGTTTAAAGCAAGTTTCAGTGCATTACCGCGTGTACGCTTATGAAATGTCAGTTCGTACGTCCTTCTTGGACGATGCTCACGGTTATATTAATCCAGCGAGTGTATTGATGTATGCTCCTAAATTTGCCTCTCAGCCTCAGGAATTAACGATTATTCCTCACAAAGACTTCAAAAAGGTTTCTACTGCAATGAAAAATGTGGGAGGATTCAATTTCGTGGCGAAGAACCTGGATGAATTGATCGACTCCCCTATCGAGATTGGAAATCACAAGGTTTGGAACTTCAAAGTGAATAATATCCCGCATCAAATCGCCTTTTATGGCCCCGCTAAAGTCGATTCAGTGAAATTCTTAGCGGATGTACAGAAGATGGCGGAAGAGGCGCAGAAAGTAGTAGGCGAACATCCTTGCGATCATTATTTGTTCATCATTCACAATTTAAATCGTGGCGGTGGCGGTCTAGAGCACTTGTACTCCACGACTTGCCAAGTGACTCGTTCTAACTATGAAACGACGAAGGGCTACCAAGGAATTATGAATTTGTTAGCGCACGAGTATTTCCACCTTTGGAATGTAAAACGTATTCGTCCCAAAGCACTTGGACCATTTGACTATGAAAATGAGAACTACACGCACAATTTATGGTTATCTGAGGGTATTACGAGCTATTATGCTGACGTTATCAATCAACGTACGGGAATGGTTTCTACGGCGGATTACATCAAAGCGTTAGGCGATGAAATTGCAGGTGTGGAAAATACACCTGGTAATCAAGTGGAATCTGCGTCGGAATCGAGCTGGGATGCGTGGATTAAGTATTACCGCCCGAATGAAAACTCGCGTAATGCGTCTGTCTCTTACTATGACAAAGGTTCTTTACTAGGTGGTGTATTGAATATGTGGATCATTCAACAAACAAAAGGCGCTAAATGCCTTGATGATGTATTCAAGTTCTTATACCAAACCTATTATTTAAAAGCAGGTCGTGGTTTTACGGATCAGGAGTTAGAGGACGCATTCTCTAAAGTGGCAGGTGCATCAGCGGCTGAGTTCTTTAAAACGCATATTTACGGAGTGAAGACCCCGGCTTATGCGGCTATGTTTAAGGCTTTTGGCTATCAATTTTCGGATGCAAATGTAACTAAAACGGTTCCTTACATAGGAGTTGGTATTGCAGCCGGTCGTGTTAATTCGGTATACAAAGGTGGAGCAGCCTATGTGGCTGGCCTTAACGTAGGTGATGAAGTATTGAAAGTGAATGGGGCTGATTTCCCAGGTATCGATAAATTATTAGCGGATAAGAAACCGGGTGATTCGTTAGTATTCTCTGTTAAAAGAGATGGAATGGAGCGTATGTTCTTAGTGGCAGTACAACAAACGCCATTGAAGGCTTTTGTGATTGAATCAGAGGCTACACCAACGGAGGCTCAATTGAAATTGCGCCATAAATGGTTAGGCGGGAATTAATCTGCCTGTTTGGCCATTTCGGCATACATATTTTTAAAGGTCTGTAAGACGAAATCTTGAAAGGAGGAGCTGGATACCAGCTCCTCTATTTCATTTTGGGAGGAAAAGTCCATCACGGAATATTTGTAACTCTGCTCAAGGTGCGGAGTTTCAAACTTCACGATGTATTTCGAATTCCACTCAAAAAGGGAGATTCGCATCTGTGGATGGCTTATTTCCTTGATAAAATGCATTAGTCTTGAATGATTTTAACGCTTTGGATTTTATCTCCTTCACGTACTAAATCGATCACCTCTAATCCTTCTACTACTTTACCAAAACACGTGTGCTTACGGTCTAAGTGTGCCGTATTGTTACGTGAGTGGCAAATAAAGAATTGAGAACCACCTGTGTTAGGTCCACGGTGTGCCATCGATAAAACTCCACGGTCGTGGAATTGGTTGTTTCCTGTTAATTCGCAAGGAATTGTGTAACCTGGTCCACCTGCTCCTGTTCCGTCTGGACAACCTCCTTGGATCACGAAATCGTTAATCACGCGGTGGAAAGTGATCCCATCATAAAAGCCTTTTTCAGCTAAGTCGATGAAGTTTTTTACGTGGATAGGTGCATCCTCTGTGTAGAATTCGATTTTCATTAACCCTTTATCGGTTAACATTTCTGCGTATGCCATAATTTTACATTTAATTAAGCTACAAAGATGCGAATGAAAATTGAATTATTTAAATTGAACTTTCTTTTAGACCTATGAAATACCTACTATTCTTTTTTGCCTCCTTTTTCCTTTTGAGTTGTTCCAATTCTTCCGAAGAAGAGAAACGCGAATCGAGCGCTTTCTTTTTGCGTGGAAATGCGAAATGGAAAGAAAAAGAGTATCATGAGGCCATTAAATGGTATACGGAGGCGATTGCGAAACGTTCTGATTTCTCAGATGCCTATTATAACCGGGGTTTAGTGTACCAAATCTTGGAAAAAAATGACGAGGCCTTAGCCGACTTTTCTAAGGCGACGGAATTAGATGCGAAATTCGCCCCTGCCCTCTTTAAAAAAGCTGAAATGCTGCAAACCTTGCAGCAATCGGACGAAGCAGTGATCGCTGTGGAATCACTCGTGAAATCCTTTCCTGATTCTGCCGCAAACTGGACGCTAAAAGGTGATATTTTGCTCCAAAAGTCTGATTTATCAGGTTCTTTATCTTCATATGACCGTTCTTTAGCGCTTGATTCCACTTCCATTGAAACCTTGATTAATAAGGGCGTTGTTTTGCAGGAAATGAACGAAATTGATTTAGCCGAAGCTGTATTTAAGAAAGCCTTGAAGTCAGGAAAATACCAGGATCTTTTGAATAATAACCTAGGTTACCTTGCTATACAGCGAATGCAATGGGATTTAGCGGCTTCTTATGTGAAGAAGGCGTTGGAAAAGGATCCGAAAAATGAGTTGTATTTAAAGAATTGGGCCAAAATTCAGGCCAAATCAAGCCTTAAATAAGGCCATATATTTTTTCAGTTCTGCTGCGTTTTCGATGGAATTCGTATGAACTTCTAAGAGCGCTGGGCCTTGGTTGTGTAGAAAAGAGTTCAGGTCTAATTCACTCGTGTTCGCAGCAGAAAAATAGCTTAATCCAGCGTCTTTAGCCGTATTTTCAGCGGTAAACCCTTGGCGCGTTTCCATAAATTCATCCAGTTCTGGCAGGTCTTTGGCTCCATCTAAGTTGCGGAAAATACCTCCACCCCCATTATTAAATACGATGATGCGCAAGTTCGCTGGAATGTAGTGATTCCACAGTGCATTGCGATCATATTGAAAGGCTACATCTCCAATGATAGAGATGCATAATTTGTCTGTCTTTTGAGCTGCTCCTACGGCTGTACTTAGGCATCCATCGATTCCAGAAGTACCTCGATTTGAATAAACTTCTGTTTTAATGAATTTCGCCAAAGTCCAGTTAATGTATCTGACAGCAAGCGAATTAGCGATGTGTACTTCGGCTGATTCTAACTCAATCGCCTCTGTTACCTGGTTATATAAATGTAATTCTGTCCAATTGGGTTGGGCGAAGAATTCAGATTGCAATGAAGTGATTTTAGCTGAATTCCAGGTGTTCCAAGATTTCGTAGTCCATTCTGCACCTTCAATAAAGCTATTTGCATCCGTATTTACCACGTGTGTTAAACACAGGAATGGATCCGGTTTTCCGATTGGATTCGGGTGGATTAGCCAAGATTGTTTTGGCTTGTGGGTGCGTATAAACTGCTTAATTCGCTTCGAAACGAATGATTTTCCGAAGTGTATATGCAAATCTGGTTGTAGAGCTGGCCATACTGATTCGTCAGCTAATAGCAAATCGTGTGCAATCGTACTGCCACAATTCGACGTCGCATCCCCTATCACCGGTATTCCATAAGCAGAAAGAGTTTCGAAGATCGAATTGTCTTCCATTTGGCCTACGGTCACGAGGATTTTCTCTGCAGAAGCGATAGCCTGGTTGAAATAGCTAAAGTCTATCTTTGAACTTTGAACTTTGAACTTTGCCAGATTTTTGTTTTGGAAAATAGCTGAGCTATTTTCCAAAACAAAACCTGGCTCCGGATAAAACGGCTCACTTATCGGCACATTAATCTGAACAGGGCCTTTCGGTTCCGCTAAAGCAGTCAACGGAGCAGCAGAGCAATCATCCGTTTCAAAGTCAAAAAAGGCTTTTGCGTGCTTTCCAAATAGGTTTTCTTGGTAAATCGTCTGTCCATCCCACTGACCAATCCATTCCTTGGGGCGGTCTGCTGTTAAAACAATCAGCGGAACTTCTTGGAAGAAGGCTTCGACTACGGCAGGTGCAAAATTCAATCCGGCTGAGCCTGATGTGCAGCAAAGGATGACGGGACGACCCGTTTTTAAGGCGATTCCTAAGCCAAAAAATCCTGCCGAACGTTCATCCGCAATGGAATAGCATGTGAAGCCGCCGTGGCGGGTTAAAGCAATCATTAAGGGGGCATTTCTGGATCCTGGGCATATAACCGCCTCATTTACACCTTGTTGGTATAAAGAGTCTACTAGTTCGATGATTCCTTTTGGAAATGCCATAGCAAAAAAAAGCCTCATAAGAGGCTTTCAAAAATTATCCAAGATATGTTTTTAGTGCTTTGCTTCGAGAAGTGTGTCGTAAACGACGGATCGCTTTCTCTTTAATTTGTCTTACACGCTCACGCGTTAAATTAAATTTCTCGCCGATCTCTTCTAGAGTCATTGCATGTTCGCCATTTAAGCCGAAATACAAGGTTACTACATCTGCCTCCCGTTGAGTCAATGTAGATAAAGCACGTTGTACTTCACGACGAAGTGAATCGTTTATCAAGCCAGAATCTGGTTTGTCCTCTGAATCATTCTCTAATACGTCTAAAAGCGAGTTTTCTTCTCCTTGAACGAAAGGTGCATCCATAGAAACGTGACGACCTGAAATTTTCAAGGTATCCACTACTTCGCCGGTTGAGATCTCTAAAACCTCTGCTAATTCTTCTGGAGATGGCTCACGCTCGAATTTTTGCTCTAATTCAGAGAATGTTTTTGAAATCTTGTTCAAAGAACCTACTCTGTTTAATGGCAAACGTACGATACGCGATTGCTCTGCTAAAGCCTGAAGGATCGATTGACGAATCCACCAAACCGCGTAAGAAATGAATTTAAAACCACGCGTTTCATCAAAACGTTGTGCTGCTTTGATCAAACCTAAGTTTCCTTCGTTAATTAAGTCACCTAAGCTAAGACCTTGGTTTTGGTATTGTTTTGCAACCGATACCACGAAACGAAGGTTAGCTTTTGTTAAACGCTCTAAAGACAATTGATCCCCATCACGGATTTTCTGCGCGAGGATTACCTCTTCATCCGGAGTCAATAAATCGACTTTACCGATCTCTTGAAGGTATTTGTCTAGAGATTGACTTTCCCTGTTGGTAATTTGTTTGCTAATTTTTAGCTGTCTCATAAGATCTTACAACAGAATGAAAGCGTCGCGCACGAATGCGCGACGCTTGGATAAACATATTAATTATTCAGCTGAAGCAGCTGGAGCCTCTGGTTTTTCTGGCTTAGGTAAAAGAACCTTAGCAGATAAACGGAATTTTCCCGTTTTCTTATCTACCTCGACTAATTTAACCTTGATTTTATCTCCTTCTTTGAAAACACCGTCCATCGTGTCGATGCGATCCCATGAAATCTCAGAGATATGTAGTAAACCATCTTTACCCGGTAAAAATTCCACAAAAGCTCCGAATGCTTGAATATTCTTCACTTTTCCTTCATATACCTCTCCTACTTCTGGTAAAGTAACGATTCCACGAACCATACTTACCGCTTTCGCCATCGCATCTCCGTTAGAAGAGAAGATACTTACGTATCCACCGTCTTCTTTTTCTTCGATTGTAACGGTTGCACCTGATTGTTTTTGGATATCTTGAACGACTTTACCACCTGGTCCGATTACGGATCCGATTTGGTCTTTCATAATCTTAATAACCGTAGCACGAGGAGTTTGAGGTTTGAAATCTTCTCTCACGGCTGGCATCGCCTTCTTCATCTCGTTTAAGATGTGTAAACGACCCTCTTTCGCTTGAGTTAACGCTTCCGCTAATACTTCGTAAGATAAACCTTGTACTTTAATGTCCATTTGGCAAGCCGTGATACCGTTCTCCGTACCTGTTACCTTAAAGTCCATATCGCCCAAGTGATCTTCATCACCTAAGATATCAGATAATACAGCGTATTTTCCTGTTTTAGGATCAGAAATTAATCCCATCGCGATACCTGACACTGGAGCTTTGATTTTTACACCTGCGTCCATTAAGGCCAAAGTACCCGCGCAAACTGTCGCCATTGAAGACGAACCGTTTGATTCTAGGATATCAGAAACGATACGTAACGTGTAAGGGAAGTCTTCCATTTTAGGTAAAACCTTCTTAATCGCACGCATCGCTAAGTTTCCGTGACCTACTTCACGACGACCTACCCCACGGTTTGGTTTAACCTCACCTGTAGAGAAGCCTGGGAAGTTATAGTGCAACATAAATTTGTTGTACCCTTGTGTCATCGGTTGATCGATGATTTGCTCATCCATTTTCGTACCTAATGTAACAGTAGTCAATGATTGAGTTTCACCACGAGTGAAAACAGACGAACCGTGAGGAGTAGGTAAATAATCTACTTCACACGTGATTTGACGGATTTCATTCAATTTACGACCATCTAAACGGTAGCGCTCTTGCAATACTAATTGACGAGCTGCTTCTTTTTCGATATCGTGTAAATAATGCTTCGCTAAACCGATGCTCACCGTGTGGTCTTCTGGTAAAGAAGCGATGAATTCATCAACGATTGCCTTGAAACCAGCTTTACGCTCGTCTTTCTTCGGATTCGCTAATTTAGCTACGGCTAAATATTTCTCGTAGTAGTTTTTCCACAATTCAGCACGCAATTCTTCGTCGTGTGTTTCGTGAGAATATGTACGTTTTTCTGTTTTGCCACAAGCGACAGTCAATTCGTTCAATGCAGCGCATTGGATTTTGATTGCGTCGTGAGCAATACGTAAAGCCTCTAGCATTTCGGTTTCAGAAACTTCGTCTCCTTCGCCTTCTACCATCAAAATATCGTTTGCGTTTGCAGCAACTAATAATTCTAAGGATGCACCTGCTAATTCGCTAACGCTTGGGTTTACTTTGTATTCGCCATTGATTTTCGCTACGCGAACTTCTGAGATAGGACCATTGAATGGAATATCTGATACGGCCAAAGCTGCAGCTGCCGCTAAACCGACAAATGCATCTGGTAATACTTCTGAATCTGCTGAGATCAAGTTAATTAATACTTGAACATCTGCATGGTAATCATCTGGGAAAGTAGGGCGCAAAGCGCGGTCTACTAAACGAGAGATCAAGATTTCGTAATCAGAAAGGCGTGCCTCTCTTTTTAAGAATGATCCTGGGATACGTCCGTTAGACGCAAATTTTTCTTGATAGTCTACTGATAAAGGAAGGAAATCAACTCCTTCTTTGGCCTCCTTGTTAGCCACTACAGTAGCTAACAACATCATATTTCCTGATTTGACTACGACTGCTCCGTCCGCTTGTTTGGCTAATTTGCCTGTTTCAATCGAGACTTCTTTGCCGTCAGGCATTGAAATATGCTTTGTAATGATGTTAAATGACATACGTTTCTGAATAAATTTCACGCAACCTCGCGTGATTTAAGATGTTGTTTGAACAGTTCAAACGTTTACAGCGGGGAAATAAAAGAGGGCTTCATCGAAATGAAGCCCTTATTTATCTTATTTACGAATACCTAACTCCGCGATGATCGCACGGTAACGTGAGATATCAGTACGAGTTAAATAATCTAGCAAGCTACGACGCTTACCTACTAATTTTAAAAGTCCTAAGCGTGTGCTGTGGTCTTTTTTGTTTTTCTTAAGGTGCTCAGTCAAGTGATTGATTCTGTACGTGAATAACGCAATTTGCGATTCAGAAGAACCAGTATCGATCTTAGACTTTGCTTTCCCTTTAGCTTCGAAAATTTCTTGTTTTTTCTCGGGTGACAAATACATCTTTTACCAGTTTAAGTTTATAATATTTATTGAATTTGCAAAATTACTCTTTTTCTTGCTAAGAAACAAATGTTCTAGGCTTCTGTTTTGACACGCCCCAGTTTGCTTTTTAATCTGTCCCAAACCACCCGGTAGAAGTCTGTTTCGAACAGGCGAGAATCCGCTAAGGCGATCTTTAGGAAGTAGGCTCCGATTAATGCTAATATGCCATTCGCGAGCCACGCCCCTATCTGGATGATTAAGGCGCCTTCTTTGGCCATCTTATCCCCTTGCTGTGTTAAGATATAAAGTAGGATAAAGAAGGAAACCGCTACCACAACCGGAACGCCAAATCCACCCTTCTTAATAATGGCTCCCAATGGCGCACCAATCAAGAACATCACTAATATGGCAATCGCATTGGTGAATTTGTGGTGCCACTCCAGGTTTGTCTTATTTAATTTTGATTCATAATCTTCTAAAATGGCCTTATTCGTTTCGCCAGAGGTGATCATGTTTTTCGCTTGCTGTGCTGCTAAATCGTACGGAACGGGATTTTTTGCCGCCAAACCCTTCGCCAAACGAGGCTTAATCCAATCGGTATTCTTAAAGAATTGCAAGGTTTTCTTCACCGGGGTCACGTGGTAAAGGAAATTAATGGAAGACGATTTGAAAAATCCACGTCTAACAATGGAAATGGTATTCGCAAGAGAGTCCGCATCATCTGCCAGCTGGTTATTGTTGCGCATAATCTCATGGTGGGCGAATTGCTGCTCGTCCGTTTTTTGGAGATCAAACACCGCCAGTGACATCACTACCTTGCTTTTCTTGAAATCGTGCACCGCTAATTCGGTCGGATTCACCACCGAACCCTGATCCGCATCTTCTAAGTAATCCTTGCCATTAAACAATTCAAACACTAAATAGCGTTTGTTCATAATGGTATACATTAACGCCGAATCTGCCAAAGTCACGTGGCGATTTCCATCATTGTGCGTGTGATCGTAAATAATCAGGTTCTTCAGGGTCTTATTATCCGGGTACTTCTTCCCTACTTTAATGGAATAGCCGGTCAAATCCGTATAAAAAATACCCTCCTTGATGTTTAGTGTCGTTTTAGTTGTCTTGATGTCATACAATAAACTCCAGCCTTTAATGTTCGCCCATGGCAATGCCACATTCATGAACCAAAACATAAAGAGGCTTAAAAACACCGCAGAAACTAAAATAGGGCGCATAATGCGGAAAATGGAAATTCCCGCACTCTTAAGCGCTGTCAACTCAAAGTTCTCACCTAATTTCCCAAAAGTCATCAAAGAAGAAAGCAGCACCGACAGTGGCATCGCTAAGGGAATCGTGATCAATGAGAAGTAGAAAAACAACTCTACGTACACAAAAGCCCCTAAATCCTTGCCAAAAAGATCAGCAAAGTAAAATAACACTAAACGCAACAGGAATATAAAGATGACAACGAGAAGTGTCAAAAAGAATGGTCCAAAAAACGCCTGAAGTACTAATTTGTCAATCTTACGCATCTTAACTACCGACGATTTCTTTCAGCTTATCGATTAAATAATCCCACAATTCTTCTGCATCTGCGTCCGTTTTAAAGGTCGATGCGCCATCAATAACCGT
>CANFWR010000035.1 GCA_947450865.1 Cytophagaceae bacterium | reverse complement strand
GGGAAGCTAAAACGATGTCGCCAATGGCCGAGAAACGAATAAAAAGTAGCCGCATAGGTAAATTCTGAATTTAAAGTTAATTCATCCCGGGAGAATTTCTATTGTAAATGTTTTATTTTAAATTTAGCTATGCAACGTAGAAACTTCATAAAAGGAGGCATTTTGGCTTCTACCCTTTCGGTAAAATCCTCCTCATCGGCTTTAGCGCCTATCGAATTTACACCCATCACTGCGGAAGAACGCAAGATGCGCGTGGCTAAAGCGCAGAAATTGATGGCGGAGAAGCAAATCCAGGCTATCATTTTGGATGCTGGGATTAATATGAATTATTTCACGGGCATCAGCTGGCATCCATCGGAGCGCTCTATGCTAGCCATTATTCCTGTGAAAGGAGATCCATTTTTTATTTGCCCGGCTTTTGAGGAGGATCGTTTCCTTGAAATGACTCCTGCGGGTACGAAAGTGTATACCTGGGAGGAGGATGAAAATCCATTTGCCTTGACGACAGCTAGCCTAAGAAAAATGGGGATTCAGAAGGGCCAAATAGGTATCGACGAATTCTGTCGTTTCTTCATCTTCGATGGTTTACGCAAATCAGATGCTAGCTTTCAATTTGTGAGCGCGGATCTGATTACGATTCCATGCAGAATCATTAAATCCCCAGCTGAAATAGCTTTGATACAAAAGGCAAATGATGCTACGGTAATAGCCATAAAGGCTGGTATCGCAGCGTTAACCGTAGGCTGTACGCCTCGCCAAATCTCTCAAAAGATTGCTCAATCTCACGCAGAACAAGGAACGATGCATGGTTTTGCGTCGGTTACTTTTGGGGTGGCGACTTCGTTTCCACATGGAAGTTCAAGAAAGCAAATCCTGAAATCCGGCGATGTGGTCATGTTAGATTGCGGATGCAGCGTGGGAGGATATGAATCAGATATAACAAGGACCGTTGTTTTTGGAGAGCCAAATGCGAAGCAAAAGCAAATCTGGGATTTAGAGAAGAAAGCTCAGCAAGCGGGCTTTGAGGCAGCTAAATTAGGCGCTCCGGCTGAAAACGTGGATTTTGCTGCGCGTAAAGTATTGATTGACGCAGGCTTTGGCCCAGATTATAAATTACCTGGTCTGCCGCATCGTACCGGTCACGGAATCGGAATGAGTGGACACGAATGGGGAAATATGGTGCGTGGTAATAAGGCGCCACTCGAAATAGGGATGTGCTTCAGCATCGAACCTACAATTGCGATACCAGGGGAATTTGGCGTACGTTTAGAGGATTGTGCCTATATGACGGCGGATGGCCCTAAATGGTTCTCAAATCCAAGCCCATCGATATCAGAGCCGTTTTAATTCCAACACCTGATTAACACAAGACGGAATATCGCGGTCATAATGACTGACATAGAGCAAGGTCATGTCTGAATTAGCCGCCAAATAATCGAGTACTGACTTCAGATGCTCCGTTTGAACTCGATCTAGTCCTTGACAAGGTTCATCGAGTATTAACAATTCTGGGTTCTTCACTAAGGCCCGTGTAATCAATACCATCCGCTGCTCTCCACCAGAAATCTGCAAGAAGGATCTTTCTTTCAAATGAGCTATGCCCATCACTTCCATCCAGTGGTTTACCTGCTTGATTTGCTCCTCGGACATACGCTTAAACAATCCCTGCGTATCGAACAAACCGGAGGCCACCACAGAAAAGCATGAACCACCCTCCTTAAAATACAAATGCAACTCCGGACTTAAATACCCAATTTTGCGTTTAATGTCCCAAATACTCTCCCCTGTCCCTCTTTTCCGATCAAACAGCGTAATATTCTGCGAATAAGCCTGCGGATTATCCGCCGTAATTAAACTGATCAAAGTCGACTTTCCGGCTCCATTGGGACCTTTAATCGCCCAGCGCTCTCCCCTATTCACTTTCCAGCAGAAATCGCTTAAAATGGTTTTTGATCCGTATTTGATCTGTACCTTTTCCATTTTCACAGCAGTTTCGAATGGCTCTAATGGTCGCAGTAAAGGCGCTGGTTTAGCTTCAACAACTCGCGCCGATGGCAATTCAATCACCTGATTAATAAATTCTGGCACATCGCCCGGCGAAGAAATAAGGATGAATTGAATGCCTTTCGATTCTAGCGAAAGTAATCCTTTTGTGAGTATTTCCCGGCCATTTACATCCAGACCCACATACGGATTATCCAAAATCAACCAATCCGGCTGGTAGGCAAGCGATTTAACAATTTGCAGGCGCTTGTTCTCACCATTGGATAATTGAATTAAAGGGCGTTTCAGAAGTCCATCTAATTCAAAAGCAGACACCCAATCCCCTAATTCCAAACCAGCTAATTCCTCTTCCACCGTGTAGGCATCCTCGCAATCGGAAGAATTAAAACGCTGTTGTAAATAAAATTCAGAGAGGTTACTGCGATTCTTGAACTGGTGTTGCTGTTCGACGAGCATTACATAGGCTCTTTTTTCTGGATTTCGCGAAGAAAAAAAGACCTCGCCCGTTCTAAACAATCGTCCGGCTAAGGCTTTTGCCAAAGAAGTCTTCCCGGATCCCATCGATCCTACTATGGCCGTTTTTTGGCCAGATAAAATCTGAAAAGAAATCGAAGAGACGACAGGTTTAGCTCCCAAGGAGACCGAAACGTCCGAAATTGTAGCGAGGCAATTATCCAAGAATATTTCCTATTTTTAACAAAAATAAACCTATTCGATGAAAAAAGCCTCATTACTCTACGGACTCTTGTTCCTGTGTAGTTTTACTATCCTTGCTCAATCTCTACCACACAGCACGCCAGAAGCTGAAGGCGTTTCATCTGAAGCCATCATTAAATTCATTGAGGGCTATTCTGCAGATAAACACGAATTACATTCTTATATGCTGATTCGTCATGGGAAAGTAATCTCTGAAGCTTGGTGGAAGCCATTTGCAGCAGATAAGAAACACAGTATGTACAGTGTTTCCAAAAGTTGGACCTCCACCGCCATCGGTTTTGCCGTGGCCGAAAAACGCCTCAGTGTGCAAGATAAAGTACTTTCCTTCTTTCCAGAACATGCAGATTTAAAGGACAAACCCTTTCTTGCGGATTTACGCGTTCAGGATCTCTTAACGATGTCCGTGGGCCATGAAAAAGAGCCTTTAAAAAGCGTGATTGTATTTTCGCCAGATTGGGTTCGCGGGTTTTTGAACTACCCTATCGCGAATAAACCAGGCACGAAGTTTTTATACAATACCTTGGCTACGTATATGTTATCAGCGATTATTCAAAAGGTGACGGGAATGACGACTTTGGATTATTTAAAACCCCGATTATTAGATCCATTGCATATCAGTGGAATCGACTGGGAAGCCGACCAAAAAGGCATCAACGTGGGCGGCTGGGGCATCCGTGTGAAGACGGAGGATATGGCGAAACTCGGTTTATTGTATCTAAACAAAGGTAAATTCGAAGGCAAGCAGATTTTGCCAGCAGCTTGGGTAGAAGAAGCTACGAGCAAACACATCGACCAAGAACCAGATGCGAGTGCAGATAAAAAGGCCAATGGACAATATGCAGATTGGTTGCAGGGTTATGGCTACCAGTTTTGGCGTTCTAGAAATGGGGCATTTAGAGGCGATGGCGCCTTTGGTCAATACATATTGATGATGCCAGAGCAAGATGCAGTTTTGATTATCACCTCAGAATCTCAGGACTTACCGGATGATTTGAACCAGGTTTGGAAGAATTTATTGCCTGCATTTCAAGCGAAAGCTTTACCAGCTAATCCGAACGGATTAAAAGCGCTTGCTGCATTTAATACTAGCAGGCAAATAAAAGCACCTGTTTCCAGCTTGCAAGGGGCTTTAACTACCAAAAACTATCTATTAGGCACCAACCCACTAGATTTCCGCCAGCTCAAGGTCGATTCAAAAGGAACATTAACCATAACTACCAAAGATTCCGCACAGCACGAGTTTAACTTAGCACAAGGTTCTTGGGCAACGGGAAAGTCAAACCTAGTGGGACCTTACATGCTGAGAGCTGCTAGAGTTAATTTAGCGAAAAAAGCGCCTTTTGATTATGCGGGATCGTATCGATGGGTGGATGCGGAGACGTTAGAGATTACCTTGTTGTATTTCGAAAGTCCGCACCATTGGACTTTTACGCTAAAAGGAGATCAAGTGAGCGTGGTCAATTCCTACGAACCCAAAACCGAAATTAAGTTTCCACAACGGAAATAAACGGGATTTCGTCGCAAAATTTGACCACAAGGATATGATTTTCAAGATATATTCGTAAAATGTAAACAGAAACCTATACTAACATGAAAAATAACAACAACCCTTCGCGTCGTCAGTTTTTGGCGGCTGGCTCATTGGCCTCTTTAGGCCTTTTGTGGGCATCAAATTCCTCTTTTAGTTTCGCTAAACCTAACTCGGTTTTTGGTGGTGTTCAAGTAGGAACCATTACGTATTCTTTCCGCGGTATGCCGGGAGATATAAAGCAAATCATCCAGTATTGTGTAGACTCAGGTGTTTCAGCGATTGAATTAATGGGTGATGCGGTGGAGGATTATGCAGGTCGTCCGGTGAATCCTGTACCAATGCGTTGGACTCCGGGTCAACCTCGTCCTACGTTAACTGATGAGCAACGTGCACAGATGGCACAGTATCAAAAAGACGTAGCAGCTTGGCGTGAGTCTGTTTCCATGGATAAATTCAAGGAAGTCCGCAAGATGTTAGATGACGCAGGAATCTCCGTTTATGCGTACAAACCAAATGCATTCAGTGAGAGAAACTCAGACGCAGAGGTGGAATCAGCATTAAAAGCAGCCAAAGTTTTAGGCGCTAAGTCGGTGACAGTAGAATTACCTACTTCTTCTGCACAAACACAACGTTTGGGAGCCTTAGGAGAGAAACATAAAGTTTATTTCGGTTACCACACTCACTTACAAGTGAAGGACAATGTGTATGATGAGGCTTTGGCCCAAAACCCATATAATTCCATCAACCTAGACTGCGGTCACTACATCGCGGTGGGAGCTCCTCACAACACTGCTTCTTTATTAGCATTCATCGAAGCAAAACACGACCGTATCACCAGCATGCACATCAAGGACCGCACATCGAAAGAACATGGCGCAGGTAACCTCGAATGGGGCAAAGGCGATACTCCTTTAAAAGAGGTGTTAACCTTGTTAAAGAAAAATAAATACAAATTCCCAGCAACAATCGAATTAGAATACGAAGTTCCGGCAGGATCTACGGCAGTAGCTGAAGTGAAGAAATGCGTGGAATATGCGAAGAATATCTTAGCTTAAATGGCTTTGATTTACCAAAAAGGCCGCTCACAAAAATGAGCGGCCTTTCTTTTTATTTATATCCATCTATCGTCTCAATACTACCATCCGGTCGGTATTTCAACTCAGTCACTTTGATATTTCTTAAATGAGTCTTACCCGAGATTTCTACATCGTGGTAGTATAAATACCATTTACCATTTTGTTCCACAATCGAATGGTGATTTGTCCATCCTTTCACTGGCTTTAGAATTACACCTTGGTAGGTAAATGGTCCATATGGACTTGTTCCTGTGGCATAAGCGATGTTATGCGTATCGCCTGTAGAATAAGAAAAATAGTATTTCCCTTGGTATTGGTGCACGAAAGCGGCTTCGAAGAAACGGCGATCGTGATCTTCTGATAATAAAATCTTCCCGTTTGCGTCCAAAATCTGTACGTTACGAGGAGCTTCTGCCATCTGCTTCATATTCGCATCTAAACGGGCTACTTTGGCCATCAAAGCAGGCTGCCCATTCGCAGGTTGTGACTCATCTGTCGCACCATAGCTTCCTGACTTCCAGCGTTGCAATTGACCACCCCAGATACCCCCAAAATACAGATAGAACGTTCCATCTTTGTCCTTAAACACACATGGATCGATACTGAAAGAACCTTTCATATAGTCTTTCTCCGCTTTGAATGGGCCCTCTGGTTTAGAGGAGGAGGCTACTCCAATGCGGAAAACTCCGTCCTTATCTTTGGCAGGAAAATACAAATAATAATTTCCTTTCGATTCAGCCGCATCTGGTGCCCAAAGCATCTTCGATGCCCAAGCCACATCTTCCAGCTTTAAAGCGACACCGTGGTCTACCACCGGGCTAGCTGGCGTCTTTTGAGATAACACATGGTAATCACGCATCGCGAATTGACTTCCTAAATCATCCTCTTTTACGCCCGCATCGATGTCATGCGATGGATAAATATAAATTTGACCTTGAAATAAATGCGCTGATGGATCAGCGGTGAACATATGCGAAACCAAAGGCTTCGACTGCCCCAGCGCAGTTAAACTTAATAAGCTTAAAGCAAGTATTTTTTTCATGTTAAATCGTTTATGTTTAAAGGTCTGAATTGTTTATTTTTACTTCTATGAAACCGATCGAAACCGCTTTGCTCTCTTTTGGCATGTCTGGCCGCGTTTTTCACGCCCCATTCATCCAGCTTCATCCTGAATTCAATTTACGCGGATCCTGGGAACGCTCCAAGAAAAACATCGAGAATGCTTACCCTGGAACATCCTCTTACGATTCGATGGAAGCTGTTTTAGCGGACCCTTCGATCGAGTTAGTCATCGTCAACACCCCCATCTATTCTCACTTCGAATACGCTACGGCTGCCTTAAAAGCAGGGAAGCACATCGTAGTGGAGAAGGCGTTTACTTGCAACGCGGCTGAGGCAGAAAAGCTCGTATCGTTAGCGAAAGAAGTCAATAAAAAGATCTTTGTTTACCAAAACCGCCGTTGGGATTCCGATTTCTTAACCTTGAAAAAGGTACACGAATCTGGTGTTTTAGGCGATATCATCGAGGCGGAGTTTCACTTTGATCGCTACAACCCCCTCATGTCCCCTAAAAGACATAAAGAAGATGCAGGTCCAGGTGCTGGAATTGTAACCGATTTAGGTCCTCATTTAATCGATCAAGCTTTGCACTTATTTGGAAAACCTACTCACGTTTTTGCAGATTTACGGAAGACAAGACCAGGGACAGAGGTTATCGACTTATTCGAGATTCTGTTGTATTATCCAGCCTTACGTGTTCGCTTAAAAAGTGGTTATTACTTCAAAGAACCCATTCCTGCCTTCCAATTACACGGCACAAATGGTAGTTTCATCAAAACCCGTTCTGACCGCCAAGAAGTCGATTTAGACAAAGGGCACGTTCCGATGGGCGAAAATTGGGGAGTAGATGCACCGAGTGAATACGGATTATTACACGTAGATGGAAGCAGTCCTGAACGCGTTCCCTCTGAAAAAGGCGAGTATATGGCGTTCTATGAGAATGTTTTTCACTCTTTGCGATCCGGAGCAGCACCAGCAGTACCCGGTGAAGATGGAATCGCCAGTATGCGCGTTATCGATGCAGCCTACGAAAGTCTAGAAAAACAAGCAGTTATCTCGTATTAGAATGGAATTATTCAAGCAATTTGAGCCGGAATTAAGTAAAAAAATTCAACAAGTAGGCGTTGTTCGAAAATTCAAAACGGACGATTACTTGATGAAAACAGGGCAATCCATTCGATCAGCTGTCTTGGTAACGAAAGGAATCATTAAAGTATTCCGGGAAGACGAAGAGGGCAACGAGGTATTTATGTACAATCTGCATCCCGGCGAAGCTTGTGCCATTTCTATGACATGCGCAGCGAGACAATTATCGTCTCAGATTATGGCCAAAGCCCTCGTAGACACCGAAGTCATCGCCATCCCAGCCGAATTAATGGAAGAATGGGCAGCTAAATACAAATCTTGGTACCAATTCGTGCTAGAGACCTATCGTTCTCGCTTCGAAGAATTATTGGACACTTTGGATCAAATCGCCTTTAGAAATCTAGATGAGCGCTTGCTTTGGTACTTAAAACAACACCAAAAAAGCTTAAAGACAAATATTTTAAAGGCTTCTTTTACTGATATCGCTCAAGAGCTAAACTCTTCCCGTGAAGTCATTTCCCGCTTAATGAAAAAGTTAGCTGAGAAAGGGTTCATCAAAATCAATAAAAATCAGATTGAGATTGTGGATTTAAGGCTGTGATAATTATCACGAATTATCCATAATTTAGATGTGATCTTTGCGCTACAAAATAATCATCACATGGAAATTATTGGATATCTAGCTTCCTTACTAATCGGAGTCTCTTTGGGGCTTATTGGTGGTGGCGGATCCATTTTAACAGTACCGGTGCTAGTCTATCTTTTTGGCGTAAATCCCATTCTTGCCACTGCTTATTCCCTATTCGTAGTAGGGGCCAGTTCTTTGGTAGGTGCCATTCCTAAATACAGACAAGGACTTATTAATGTAAAAACTGCCGTTATTTTCGGCATTCCTTCCATAGCTGCGGTATATGCCACTCGCAAATTCATCGTTCCATTAATCCCTTCTGAAGTATTTACATTAGGAGATTTCATTGTGACAAAGTCCATCTTAATGATGGTATTATTCGGAATTCTGATGATAGCCGCTTCTATTTCCATGATACGAGATGGTGGTGATACGAATAAAGTGGATACTGCAAAAGATGAGGTGCAAGTATTCAATTACCCTATAATTTTGGTAGAGGGAGCGATTGTAGGAACTTTAACAGGCCTAGTAGGCGCTGGAGGCGGATTTTTAATCATCCCAGCCTTAGTAATGCTCTCTAAATTATCTATGAAACAGGCGGTAGGGACTTCCCTTTTGATCATTGCCGCGAAGTCCTTAATCGGTTTCACGGGTGATCTTGGCCATGCAATCATTGACTGGAACTTATTATTAACCGTGACAGGTTTAGCCATTGTCGGGATATTCTTCGGCGATATTTTGAGTAAAAAAGTAGACGGAGACAAACTAAAAGCGGGTTTCGGCTGGTTTGTTTTGGTGATGGGAATTTATATTCTGATCCAACAATTAGCCTTCCCAATGAATTAATATGATGAAAGTAGAACAAATTTATACGGGATGTTTAGCACAAGGTGCCTATTACATTGAAAGCAATGGTGAAGCCGCGATCATCGATCCACTTCGTGAGGTACAACCGTATATTGAAAAAGCGGAACGTAATGGCGCTAAAATAAAGTATGTTTTCGAAACACACTTTCACGCGGACTTCGTGTCTGGGCATATTGATTTGTCTGCCAAAACAGGTGCACCCATCGTTTACGGCCCTAATGCCGCCTGTGCTTTTGATTGCATTTCTGCCGAGGATGGACAAGAATTTGCGCTTGGAAATGTTAAAATTCGAGTAATCCATACACCTGGTCACACGATGGAATCAACCTGTTTCCTTTTAATCGACGAAAACGGAAAAGAAACGAGCTTATTTTCTGGTGATACGCTATTTATAGGGGATGTGGGACGTCCTGATTTGGCCCAAAAAGTAATTGCTGACCTTACTGAAGACATCTTAGCAGGTCACTTGTATGATTCACTTCGTAACAAAATCATGCCATTAGCGGACGATATCATCGTATATCCTGCACATGGAGCGGGTTCTGCCTGTGGTAAAAACATGAGCAAGGAAACAACCGATACGCTAGGCAACCAAAAGAGAGTAAACTATGCGTTGAACCCAGCTCTCATGAAAGAGGAATTCAAAAAAGAAGTTTTAACAGGATTAGTTGCTCCTCCCGCTTATTTCCCATTGAACGTATTGATGAATATCCAAGGATATGATTCTATTGATAAAGTATTAGAACGCGGCCAACATGCCTTAAGTCCAGAAGGATTCGAAGCAGCAGCAAACGAAACAGGCGCGCTCATCTTAGATACGCGTGATCCTCAGACTTTTGCAGCTGGATTTGTACCTAATTCAATTAACATCGGTATCGACGGATCATTTGCTCCGTGGGTAGGTGCTATGATTCCAGATATCAAACAGGAAATCTTGTTAGTGACAGATGAGGGCCGCGAAGAAGAGGTAATCACACGTCTTGCTCGTGTAGGCTATGATTTCACGATCGGATATTTGAAAGGGGGATTCGCCTCTTGGAAAGCATCAGGCATGGAAATCGATAGCATTGAATCAATTGATGCTACTGAATTATTGAAGCGTGTCAAGGCAGGTGAAGGTGAAATTCTAGACGTTCGCAAGAACAGCGAATACCTTTCAGAGCACGTGATTGATGTGGAAAATGCACCTTTGGACTTCATTAATGACAGCATGTTAAAAATCAACAAGGACAAAACCTACTTCGTACATTGTGCGAGTGGATACCGCTCCATGATCTTTAATTCAACATTAAGAGCCCGCGGATTCGATAACTTAATCGATGTAAAAGGTGGATTCAAAGCGATTAAGGAGTCTGAAAAATTCCAACTAACGGAGTATATTTGCCCGACAACATTACTGTAGAGTAGAGATAAGAGAGTAGAGAGGATATTTTCCCTGCCGACTGACTACTGTCCACTGCCTACTGAAAACTGAAAAGATATGAATATAATCGCCCCTTGGCCTTGGTATGTTGCCGGCGCTTTAATTGGACTAATCGTCCCTGCCCTATTGATCTTGGGGAATAAACACTTTGGTATATCAGCGAATTTACGCCACCTATGCGCAGCTTGTATTCCTAGTAACATTCCCTTTTTCAAATACGATTGGAAAAAAGAATCATGGAATCTCTTTTTTATAGGGGGAATCTTCATTGGGGGCTTTATCGCTGCCCAATTTTTAGGCTCAGATGCTCCCATCATTATTCACCCAGATTTAGCCAAAGAACTGGCAGGTTATGGCATAACTGACCTTTCTGGAATGGTTCCTGTTCAATTATTCCAACTTCTCGACGTATTTACTTTACGAGGATTCGTTATGATGGTAGGCGGAGGATTCCTCGTGGGATTTGGAACTCGCTATGCAGGCGGATGTACGTCCGGCCATGCTATTATGGGACTAAGTAACCTTCAATGGCCTTCTTTGGTTGCTACCATCTGTTTTATGATAGGCGGATTTGTGATGGCTAACTTCATTCTTCCTTACATTTTAGCTCTTTAATCCAATGAATACGAAAGAAACAGATTTTGAAGTACGTTCATTGGACACCATGTGTTTGAATGAATCGAATTTGAGCCACCCTTGGTGGTATAATTTTAAATATTTGGCGGTTGGGATTGTGTTTGGCGTGGTTTTCGTTAAAGCGGAAATCATTTCGTGGTTCCGTATTCAGGAAATGTTTCGTCTCCAAAGTTTCCATATGTATGGTGTCATAGGCACTGCGGTGGTCGTGGGCGCAATCTCCATTTTCCTGATTAAAAAATTCAAGGTAAAGACGATTCACGGGGAAGATATCACATTCACGGACAAGAAGTTCAATATGGGCCAAATCTATGGCGGCTTACTTTTCGGTTTTGGTTGGGCCATCACTGGAGCCTGCCCTGGCCCCCTTTTCGCTCAATTAGGAACGGGAGTCTTAGCTATTTCAGTTGTTATTTTAAGCTCGATTGCCGGTACTTGGGTATATGGAAAGTTTAGAGATAAGCTGCCTCACTAAAATGGTAAATGGTAAATGGGATGTCGATTAGGTTCGGCATCCCTTTTTATTTGTGCTTTTCAGCCCAGACCTTAATGGGATTATAAGGTCCATACTTATGCTGCTCTTCCGAAAAAGGGTCAGCGTAAGGACCAAAGGGATGATCAAATGGTTTCTTGGAAATTTTAGGCCAATCCTTCGATAAATCTTTCGCCGGACGAGGCATCGAATTCACGTACGCTGCCAAATCCCACGCTTCCTCGTCTGTTAATTGCGGCTTTTCATACGTAGTTCCCTGGGGCATATTGAATTTCACATAGCCTGCAAAATTCGAAATACGGTATAACCCTGCGCCAGTATTATAGCTATGAGCCCCCCATAAAGGTGGATAAGTGTAGGACTTTCCATTTTCTGTTAACAAACCACTGCCATCAGCTTGATGGCATGACTGGCATTTTGTGGTATAGACCTCCGATCCTTTGATCGGATCACAAGCCCTTTTCATCCCTTTTAGTTTAAATATCCCTGAACCCTTAGGAGACTTTCCTTTTTCTACATCGGAACCTAGCCATTTAATGTAGGCCAAAATCGCGCGCATCTCACGACTCGTTGAATCCAATCCTTTTCCGTTCAAACTACGCTCAAAGCAATCATTTACGCGCTTAATCTGATTTTCCTTGGTTCCGGAACGAGCTCTGAACTTAGGATAAGTGGATTGAACCGCGAAATAATTATTTCCCCAAGGTTGAGTGCCTGCATTTAAATGGCAGTTTTGGCAATTCATCCCATTGGAGATAGCTTTCACAGAACCTTTGGGACCCAAATAATCTGAAGTATGCGCAATGAGTTCTCTTCCATACAACACTAATTCCTTCTCCTCCGGCTGTAAATACATCAATCGCCAGTCAGACGGTGCTGTCCACAAATGCGTAAAATTGGAATCAGGAGCGTCATAAACCGAAGTAGAATCAAATGGACTCCTACTTACCATTTGATAAGCTCTGAAACTCCCAAAACTGATCAAGAAAAACAGTAAAGCAAATAATGATGAAGTAAGGAATTGAATGTTATTTTTCAAAATGACATCAAAGTAAATTAGTATTTCAAATAAGCCCAACCAGACTCTTGTTTCAGTACTACTTCAGCCACTCCTGAAGGAACAGTACCCGCTTGCGTTAAAATGGTAGTCCGATCGATTTTACGTTCCCGAATGGTATTTTCACAAGCTTTGAAAAGTACTCCAAACGCAGCTAATTCAGCAATTTTAGCTTTCTGCGTCGTCTTACCGTCCACTAAAATACTAATCCCAGCACCGTGAGCTACTAATTCAATTTGCGTATTCGGCCCTAACGCCGTTTGAAGATTCGAAATATTTTTCAAAGCTCCGTGCCAAACTAAGGTATCAGATGAATTCAATTGCACAACTACTTTGTGCGTCTGAGCGTTTGCTGCGACAGAAATGCAGATTAAAATCAACGTACTTAAGATTATCTTTTTCATAGTTATCAATTATTTTCTACAATGATAACCGTTTTTTCCCAAAAGCCGGGAGACAAATGTCACGCTCATCCCTTATTCTGTGAACTACCTTTGCCTATATAAACACAGAAAATATGTTAGATTTACTAAGAAATTTATTCGGCTTTGGCCCAAAGATTGACTTCAAGGCACTTTTAGCGGGTGGAGCAACAGTAGTTGATGTCCGCACACCTGCAGAATTTAAAGATGGGCACATTAAAGGCTCGATCAACTTACCTTTACAAACTTTAGGTTCTAATATGAACAAATTGAAGAAAGATCAGGTTATTATAACTTGTTGCCGCTCGGGAAGCCGCAGTGGTATGGCGCGCCGCCAACTTCAAGCTGCAGGTTATACGCAGGTATATAATGGCGGGCCGTGGACTTCACTTAAAGCATAAAGAATAAAGCACAAAGAATAAAGGAGAGTAGAGAGAGGAGAGTATAGAGAAGAGATAGAAAATCTATACTCTCTACTCTGTAATCTATGCTCTTTAATTCCCTCCGGACTACACACTGACCACTGCCCACTGAAAACTGAAATATTATGAGCAAATTCGCAGAACTTTTGAAATCGCCTGAACCCGTTTTAGTTGACTTTTCAGCTGAATGGTGTGGCCCCTGCAAGCAATTGAAGCCTATTTTAGAGCAATTAAAGTCTAAAATAGGAGATTCTGCCAAAATCATTAAAATCGATGTCGACAAGAATCGTACCTTAGCAGATAAATTCCAAATCCGTTCCGTACCTACCCTGATCCTTTTTAAGGATGGTAAGTCGGTTTGGCGTCAATCAGGAGTCATTCCTGCGAGCACTTTGGAAAGTATCATTAAACAACATTCGAAATGAGAAACGTTTTATATTCATTTGTAATCTTTGGACTTTTGTTTTCATGCGGTTCCAAAGAAAAGACAGTAGAAACTAGTGCAAGCCAAGCATCACCTGTAGCCTCTGCCAGTTTAACAGAAGCTACTTTTGCCGAAAAAATCAAAGGCAAACCGATGGTCATCATCGACTATAATGCCACTTGGTGCGGCCCTTGCAAGCAATTAAGCCCTATTTTGAAAGAATGGGTTAAAGCTCAAAAAGGAAAAGTCGAACTGATCGAAATCGATGTAGACGAAAACCAAGAGCTAGCAAAATTCAAGAAAATCGAAGCGATCCCCTACCTTGAAATGTACAAGAACGGTGTTAAGACTTGGTCTAGCGTGGGTTTGATTGGGAAAGAGGAATTAGACAAATCTCTCTAATTATTGCGACGGAAATTGTGCTACGCAATAATTTCTTGTCGCAATAATTAGAGAGACTATTCTATCTTTCAATGGAAAAGAGTCCGGAGGAAAGATTCACCATCTCTTCTCTATACTCTCCTATCTCTACTCTATTTCTTCACCGCTTCAAACCCTATCGACACAGAATTAACGCAATAGCGTAATCCTGTATCCGTAGGGCCATCGTCAAACACGTGGCCTAAATGGCCACCGCATTTTGCACAGGTAATTTCTGTGCGGCGCATGCCTAAGGTATTGTCTACGGTTTCTTTGATGACGCCGGCTTTTACTTCTTTGTCAAAACTAGGCCAGCCGCAATGCGAATCGAATTTAGAATCAGAGCTAAAAAGAGGGGCTCCGCAGCCTCTGCATGTATACATCCCTTTCTCGTTGTGCATCAAGAATTTGCCGGTGTAGGGATGTTCGGTGCCTTTTTGGCGTAAAATATAATATTCTTCTTCTGTCAATTTAGCCTTCCATTCGGCTTCTGTCTTAGGCAAATTTTCCATCTTCTTTGTTGCTGTTGTTGCTATCGTTTGTTTAGGTTGTTGTCCACAAGCTTGTAGACTTATGAATACGAGTACTAATCCTAGAATCTTTTTCATGTGATTATTATTTATAGCATAACGCAAGATAAGGCAAAAAAGTTTACGCATACCGCGGATCCACTCGCCATGCTAACTTCCGCAATTGTTGCACGCGCAGGGTTCTATGGCCAAAATCGTCCATCGAAACGCCCTGCATCCAATAAATTCCACTGCCCCGGAAAGAATAGTTCTTCAGGTCTGAGGGAAAATGAACGGTATCAAAGAACTCGCCTTGAAGGTCGACAAAGTAGCCAAAATACATCCGTTCGCCTTGTTTCGTTCGGGTGGACTTTAAGGTGACGAGGTAGCCGATAATATCGCCTTTGGGCAATACTAAATCGGCATTCAGCAAGGTTTCTGGTAATTCCTCTAGCAATAAAAAGGGCGAACAGAGGGGAAAACCGAGAATCTCCCATTGGTCGAAGGCATCCTCCTCGGGTTCGTGGATAAGCGGCGGCAAGACACCGATGTCAGGGGAAAGCTCCTCAAACATCTCCATCGAGACCACCGTAGAGACTTTGCCTTGGAAACGGGCGTGCGCCTCCCAGAGCAAGGGCTTTTTGGCCTGTCCTAGGTTTCGAAAGGCGCCTATGCGAATCAACAAAATCGATTGCTCTAGCCCGATGGACACGCGGTGCACAAAATCCTCCCAAGAACGAAAAGGCCCAGACTGCCTCCGCGCTTCGAGAATTTCTTGGATGACCCGCTTCTCCAGGCCTTTGATGTGCACCCAGCCCAAATATATCCGCTTGCCTTCGATTCGGGTTAAGTAGTCGCTCTCATTGATCTCCGGTGCCTCCACCTCAGCGCCACAGCGTCTTGCCTCGTGCACGTAAAACTCAGTACGGTAGAATCCTCCAAAATTATTGATCACCGCCACCATAAATTCAAGCGGGTAATAGGTCTTCAGATAGAGGCTTTGGTAACTTTCTACGGCAAATGATGCCGAGTGCGCTTTCGAAAAGGAATAGCCCGAAAAACTTTCCATCTGCCTCCACACCTCGCGTGAAACGGCTTCTGGATAGCCTTTGGCAGCACAATTCTCGAAAAAAGCCTGCCTGATGCGGTCAAATTCAGCGCGAGAACGGTATTTGCCTGACATTCCGCGGCGCAGCACATCGGCTTCCGCTAAGGTCAATCCGGCAAAATAGTGAGCCACCTTGATCACATCTTCTTGGTAGACCATCACGCCATAGGTTTCCTTCATCAGCTCCCCCATCAGCGGATGCACGGACTCGTAGGAATCCGGCGCGTGGAAACGCTCGATGTAGGCCTTCATCATCCCGGATGAGGCAACGCCGGGGCGAATGATGGAGGATGCAGCGACTAAGGTAATGTAATCTTGGCATCGTAACTTCTTTAGGAGCGAACGCATCGCGGGCGATTCGATGTAGAAGCAGCCCATCGTCTCGTGGCGCATCAGCTGTTTGCGCACGCCTTCGTCTTTCATAAAGTCCTGCACACGGTGCACGTCTACATCGACTCCCCGGTTTGCGCGGATGATGTCGACGGACTCTTTGATGTGGCCGAGGCCTCTTTGGGATAAAATATCAAACTTCGCAAACCCAATCTCCTCCGCCACGTACATATCGAACTGGCAGATGGGGAAACCTTTGGGCATTCCCTCCAAGGCCGTGTAAGCGGATAAAGGCGCATCTGAAATCAGGATGCCGCCCGCGTGAATGCTGAGGTAATTAGGGAAGTCGAGCAAGAGCTGGCCGTATTTGACGATCAGCGCCTGTATTTCGGAAGTCACCTCCCGCATCGCCGCGGCAGGATCGAGCCAGGCGTCTATCTCGGCTTTGGGAAGACCAAAAACCTTCGCCAGCTCCCGGTAAATCGACTTATCCCGAAACGTGACATAGGTCGCCAGCAAACACACGTGCTTCGCGCCATAGCGCTTAAAGATATAATCGATGATGTCATCCCGCTCATCCCAGGAGAAATCTATGTCAAAATCCGGCGGACTCGTCCGGTGCTTATTAATGAAACGCTCAAAATACAAATCTAATTCGACCGGATCCACGTCTGTAATCCCGATGCAATACGCCACAATCGAATTCGCCCCGGAGCCCCTCCCCACGTGAAAGTAGCCTCTAGAACGCGCATAGCGAATAATGTCCCAGGTAATTAGGAAATAGGCATTGAAATCCAGCTCGTGAATAATCTTCAATTCCTTCTCCACCCGCGCCTTCGCCTCGCGATCCCCGCGCGGATAACGGTAACGCAAACCCTCGTAAGCTAGCTTCGTTAAAAGCGCTAAATCGTCCTCTTTAGAAGAACTAAACAGCGAACGGTTCTTCGGCTTTTTAAAATCAAAGCTAAAAGAGCAATCCGCTAAGATCTTATCCGCCTCCGCTAATAGTTGCGGGTAATCCGCACAAGAGGCCGCTATTTCAGCAGGAGTATAGAAACGTTCATCTGCCTGCGCCTGGTCTTTAGGCGAAAGTTTGCTCAATAAAGTATTCAAATCAATCGCACGCAGCAATCGGTGCATCGAAAATCCACGCTGATCCAGAAAGGTAAACGGCTGACACCAGACAAAATCACGTAAGTCTTTTTCTTTCCAAAGTAAATTCCGGTCACTCGCCCGCACACCCCAGCGCTCCCGCGGCCCAGCCAGCGTCTTGATCTTTTTCCGCATTGCCAAGGGATAAATCGTCCACACATCGTCTGAAACGGGAGGTCGCTCTGGCCAGGGCTCTTTGGACACTAAATACTTCGTCGCAAAATCATTAATCTGCAAAAAACCGCGTTCATTCCGCGCTAAACACACATAACCTGCCTCGAATTCCATCCCCACCACGGGTTTAATCCCCTCCTGCTGACACGCCTGCACGAAATCAAAGACACCAGAACTTCGGTGGATATCCGTTAAGGCTAACGACGTAATGCCGCGCGCCTTCGCCTCCTGAACTAATTGCTCAGGCGAAAGCGTACCATAGCGCAAGCTGTAGTAAGAATGGCAGTTCAAATACATCTATTCATTTTTAGAAGGCAACCTATTTCTACGTTCGGCACTCCCCATCAATCCACTCGCGCGTAGGATGGAAAACTCGCCGTAGCGGTTCTTCAGAGAATCCATCGCCTGGTACAGCGGCACCAGCTTCGCCCCGTCATCAAACAGGTTCAATTGCTCCTGCCCTTGCAACAGTTTGGAGAAGCGCACGCCTATCAGCCGGATCAAAAGCCTCCGATCATAGAGCTTCTCGAACAATTCATAGACCGCCGGAATCAGTCGGTGGTCGCTGGCGGAAGCGGGAATACTAATTTGGCGCGTATGGGTGTCAAAATTCGAGTAACGCACCTTCACCGTAATACAGGACGTACATTGTCCCAGCTTGCGCAAATCGTAGCTCAGCTGCTCAGTCAGCGATCCCAGGATCCGTCGTAACAAAATCACATCCGTACTATCCTGCTCAAAGGTTATCTCCTTAGACAGGGACTTCTGCTCGGAATAAGGCACCACGGGACGCAAATCAATGCCATTAGCTCTTTCCCAAAGCATCGTCCCCGACTTCCCAAAGGTTCGCTCTAACACCCGCTGCGGCATTTGGCTGAGCGTCCCCACATGAACGATGCCCATATTGCGCAGGGTTTGGGCCGTGACGGCACCGATCATCGGGATCTTGTTCACCGTCATCGGCGCTAAAAAGGCTTTCTCCTGACCCGCTGGTACCTGGTATTCTCCGGCGGGCTTGACGTGATTCGTCGCGACTTTGGAAACCGTCTTATTCACCGATAAACCAAACGACATCTGCAATCCAATCTGCTTTTTAATCCGATCCCGCAGATCCTGCGCAAAAGCATAAGACCCAAAAAACCGTTCCATCCCCGTCATATCTAAATAAAACTCATCAATCGAGGCTTTCTCTACTAGCGGCGCGCGCTCCATAATCAGCGAGGTTACCATCTCCGAATGCTGTACATACGCCTCGTAATCACCTCGTAACACAATCGCATCCGGACACAATTTCAACGCCATTTTCATAGGCATCGCGGAACGCACCCCAAAAGCCCTGGTCTCATAACTACACGCCGCCACCACGCCTCGATCCGATCCGCCGCCCACAATGACCGGCTGGCCCACGAGTCGTGTATCTCGGAGTCGCTCTACCGAGACAAAGAAACTGTCTAAATCCATGTGCACAATCGCGCGCTCCTGCATAAAATTGGTAGATATTTGGGTATTTTGAATACCTTTCGTAACTTCGAAAAGTATACGAAGAAATTTTAGATACGAATTTTATTCATTTTCCTTTAATAAGCAAATCGCATGAGCACTTTTTTTAGTCAGAATTTACGTTTTTTACGCAGCAAGATGTCGGAGAAAACTTCGCAGGAAAAACTAGCGGAATTACTGAATATTAAGAAGCCGACTTTAGGCTCGTATGAGTCCGGAAGAGCGGAGCCTAAATATGCGGATTTGATCTCCCTAGCGGAGTTTTTTAAGGTTGAAGTGGATGAATTATTGAAGGAGGATTTGTCCAAAAGAATCCCCGGACTTTCGAACAAACCTAAGCTACGAATTTTAGCTACGACGGTCGATGCGAACAATGAGGAGAATATCGAGATGGTACCGGTCAAAGCTTTGGCAGGATACACCGCCTCTTACGACGACCTCGACTTCGTCCGCGATCTCCCTACGTTCCAAGTGCCTTTCCTACCTAAAGACAAGAAATACCGCGTTTTCCCCATCAAAGGCGAATCGATGCTGCCCCTACAACCGGGATCTTTAGTCTTCGCTGAATACGTGGAAGACTGGACCCAAATCAAGGACGGCACCATCTGCATCGTCGTGACCCGCGAAGACGGCGTCGTATTAAAACAGGTCATCAACCACCTCGCAGAACGCAAAGTCTTGATCCTGAACTCGACGAACAAGACCTACGACCCTTACCCGATTTTGGGCTCTGAAATCCAGGAAATCTGGAAGTTCGCGGGGTATTTTTATAATGAATTTCCAGAAAACTAAAGCACAAAGAATAGAGCATAAAGAATAAAGTCGGTATCGCCTCCAGCGATCAGTTCGTGAAGAATTTCCTCCGGACTGAAACTGGTTACTGATTACTGAATACTGGCTACTTTATTCTTTGTGCTTTGTGCTCTATGCTTTAAATTAACCCTGCCCACTGAATTATATGATCCACAAAATATCCACCACTCTACAAATTTCCGAAAACCAAGTTCGTAAAACCATCGCCTTATTGGACGAGGGTGCCACGATCCCCTTTATTTCCCGTTACCGCAAGGAGGCGACGGGAAGTTTGGATGAGGTGCAGGTGGCGGCGATTCGGGACCTAAGGGATCAATACGTGGAATTAGAGAAGCGCCGCGAGGCAATCTTGAAGTCCTTACAAGAACTGGATAAATTGACACCAGAATTAGAGAAGGCGGTTAGAGGGGCTGAGACTTTGGCCAAATTAGAAGACATCTACCTTCCCTACAAACCTAAACGCAAAACACGCGCGATGGCGGCCCGCGAAAAAGGCCTACAAGAGCTCGCAAACCAGATCCGATTGCAAGGCCTAAAAGATCCTGAAGTCTTGGCAGCTGAATACCTTGACAACGTGGAAGAAGCATTAGCGGGAGCTCGGGATATTTTAGCCGAGGAGATGATGGAAACGGCTGAAGCCAGAGAGGAAGCGAGAAATCTGTTTACGCGCAAAACGACGGTTAAATCTAGCGTAGCGAAAGGCAAAAAAGAGGAGGGCATTAAATACAAAGATTATTTCGACTGGTCGGAATCCTTGGCTCAAGCGCCGTCTCACCGGGTTTTGGCCTTATTCAGAGGCGAAAACGAAGGAATTCTAAACCTGAACTTAACCGGTCCTGACGAAGACGTCGTAAACAAATTAGAACGTCGCTTCTTGACCGGAAACAACGCCTGCGCGAAACAAGTAGGAATAGCCATTCAAGATGGTTATAAACGCTTGCTGATGCCAGCTATGGAAACCGAAATGCGAGCTGAGGCGAAGAAACGCGCAGACGAGGAAGCCATCCGCGTTTTCGCAGAAAATATCAGACAACTGTTATTAGCCGCACCATTAGGCCAAAAACGCGTATTAGCCCTCGATCCTGGTTTCAGAACGGGCTGTAAAGTCGTTTGCCTGGATGAACAAGGAACACTTTTAGCCAATACCGCGGTTTATCCGCACACTGGACCTGGTCAAGCCGCAGAAGCCGTTCAGACGATTCAAGCTTGGGTGAAACAATACCAAGTACAAGCGATTGCCATCGGAAATGGAACGGCAGGTCGTGAGACGGAATCCTTTGTGCGTGGACTAAAGCTAGAGGGAATTACCATCATTATGGTGAACGAAAGTGGAGCGTCCATCTATTCCGCCTCCGAAGCCGCGCGTGACGAGTTTCCGGATAAGGACGTAACGGTACGTGGGGCAGTTTCGATCGGTAGACGATTGATGGATCCTTTGGCAGAACTAGTAAAAATCGACCCAAAATCCATCGGTGTGGGACAATACCAGCATGATGTAGACCAAAAGAAATTACAAGCCTCCCTCGACGACACGGTTATCTCCTGCGTGAACTCGGTAGGCGT
>CANFWR010000034.1 GCA_947450865.1 Cytophagaceae bacterium | reverse complement strand
TCCCCATCTTCTGAGATCAAAAGAGAGGCTTCTTGGCTCTTCGGGTTTTCTAATTCCTGCAGGCTAGGCATTCCTCCAAAAAGCCACAAGAAATTATAGTTCACCGCCGTAATAAACAGGATGGAAAATAGGAGTGTGCCTCCAAAGATCTTGTAGGCTAAGGTAATTTTATTCAATTTAGATTCCTTTATAGGTTCTATCATTTGTTAATCATCTTTAGCATTTCAGAGGCCTCTTTCACTAGTGGACTTGCGGGGAATAATTGGATAAATTCTTCTATCATTCGTTTCGCTTCCGCCGTCTCGTGTAATCCCGCTTTTGAAAGCGCCATTAAAAATACGATTTTATCTTCCAATTTGCTACCCGGGTAGTTTTGTTGTGCGAATAAACAGGCTTCATAACTTTGGGTGAATTGTCCGGCTTTAAAACGTTCAAAAGCCGCCTCATATTTCTTTTGCGCCAGGATTTCTTTGTTTTCAGACAAGGTGCCGTTCTCTAATTTGAGAATCATGGTCTTAAAATAGCTACTAGGATAGCGTTCAAATAATTGGGAGCGAAAGGCAGTTTTAGCTGCGCCCTCATTGCTTAAATAAAGTACATACAAGGCTTCTGCTTCGTAGGCCGTGCTCGGATATTCCGTTAATAAACGTTTCAGAGTCGTGTTCGCTAATTCATTTTCGCCTAATTCCAAGCGGGCTAATTTTCCTAGTTTGAACAAAGATTCTTCAATCGTTTTAGCGGCTTTTAACTTAGCCGCTGGCGTCGAAGGAATCGCTTTTAGCCAGTTTTCTTCTGGCACGGATTCTGTGCGGACCGTTTTTTCTACGGGTAGGGTGCTCGCAACGGTCTGCGTCATCGTGGCATTTTTGTTTTTTCGATTCCAAAAATCTTCCAACGTTCGATTCCCCCAGCGGTTACTAAATTCTATCGCCCCTTGAATGCGGGCTTGCTCATTATTGAAATAGAAGTTTTGTTGATCTGCGTTAAAGGGACGTCGGGTAAAAATGGGTGCAGCTGTTTTCTGCACCACGGTTTTAACGGTGTCTTTTTGCTGTTTTAAAAACAGCTCAAGCAAGGCTGCCGGACTTAGGTTTGCTAAGCGGAGTAAGGAATCTTGCAGGCTAATTTGTTTCGCAAATCCGCTGTAGGTTCCCCAGGATTTTTTGAGTTTTTGAGCCTTTGCATAATCCGGATGATTTGCCGTCAGATAGGTCGCGGCGCTATCGTAATAGTGCGCTGCCAGGTCATAATCCTTCATTTGTTTGGCAAACAAGCCTCCTAATTGATAGAATAATTCACCCTTATTTGGATTGTTTTCGCCGCCCTTTTCCCAATTCTCTTTGGCCTTTTTGAAATCCTTTTTTCCGTAATAGTATTGACCGATTTTTACGTAGATGAAGGATTTGCTGTCCTCATTTTTAGGGTCCTTCAGCATCTTCTGTAATGCCTCTAGATTGCCCTCTTGCTGGTGGATAGCCAGATTTGCCTGTAATTGTAAATCGTAACTCGGTTTATTACTTAGTACGCCTCGGTAGTTTTCTAATGCCAGAGCGGGCTGGTTATTGTCGCTCAATAGCTGCGCCATAATAAAAGAGATGCGCGCTTTCTCTTCGCCCTTTTTCAAGTAGCGTTGCGCCTCTTGTAAGACAGCGACGGCTTTGATGGGTTCGTTTAGGAGCTGAAAGGAGTAGGCTTTTAAGAGGAGAAACTGTTTTTTCTCGTTAGTATTCAAGGGGTTTTCGCTCAGAAATTCTTCTATTTTTTCAGCTGAACTAAATTCCTGTTGTTGCAGATAGATCTCGTATAAGGCGAGCAAAGCCTCAGGTCTGATGTCTAATGAATTAACGTATTTATAGGTTTCGATGGCATTTTTTAGGTCATTTTGGTATAAACGACCTCGAGCGATGAGCAGATAGGCATCGATGATGTAATGGGAATTTTGGTGCCGATCGATCACCAAAGAGGCTTTGCGAATCAACTCTTTGATATCCTTTTCATTCCCTTGTTTAAAGCTAGAATCGCGTGGAAGAACGATGTGTAAAACGGAGTTATAGCTCTCTTTGCGTTCCGCAAAGTATTTTTTCTGCAGTTCTTTGTCTAATCTAGAAGCCTGCCAAATCGCATTGTATTTCGCATTCACATTGTGAAAGGCAACGGCCATGGGCTTGTTGCTATACTGAGAACAAGACCAAGTGCTGAGGGCTAGAATAAGAAGGACGAGACTCCGCTGCATAAGGTTCAAAAGAACAATTTTCAAATTTACGATTTATCTTCCCGAAAATTGGATAATTTTAGGTGAATATGAATTCTTACCAAAAATTCTTGGGCGCCGCTTTTCAGATGCTTGTTACCATCCTGGCAGGCGTTTTTGCGGGGCGCTATTTAGACGCCTATTTTTTTACAGACAAGCCCTGGTTTACGATCATTTTCTCGCTAGGATCGATTGCATTTGCACTTTTGGCACTCATCAAAAGTCTTCCGAAATAGCGTTCGCAGAAGCGCAGGAAATTCGTTATTTTTGTCATTAAAATCTAATTCATTTGTTTAGTCAGCGGCGAAATCTCATCTTCTTGTTCTTCGGCATCGTGGGGCTCCTGTTCATAGGGAAGTTATTTTTCCTACAGGTGATTGATGATACCTATGAAAAAGCCGCCGACAATAACGCGATTCGCAAGATTATACAAATTCCTTTTCGAGGCGAAGTCTATGACCGTTACGGGAAATTAATTGTTTATAACACGCCGGTGTACGATTTGTATATGATTCCTCGCAAAGCGGTGGTGAAGGATACGAATCACTTTTGCCGCGTTTTTCGGGTGACGAAAGAGTATTTTATCAAAACGACACAGCGCGCTCGTGCCTATTCGCGCGTGAAACCAAGTTTATTTTTAAAGCATTTATCCAAAGAGGATTTTGCCAGCGTACAAGATGCGATGGTGGATTTCCCAGGCTTCTTTTTTGAAACCAATGCCTTCCGTACCTATCAATCACATTCTTTTTCGAATGCCTTAGGTTACGTAGCTGAAATTAGCCCTACGGCTTTAGAAGATCAAAAGGATGATTATTACCGCCAAGGCGACTATGTGGGAATCTCCGGCATCGAGTCATTCTATGAAGAAACTTTACGCGGTCAACGTGGAGTGAAATACCGAATGGTTAATAGTAATGGGGTGGAAAAAGGGGATTATAAGAATGGCTCCTTGAATATTAACCCCATTTCGGGCAATAACTTATACACCTCCATCGATCTCGCCATTCAAGAATATGCGGATAGTTTGATGCAGCACAAGGTGGGTAGTTTAGTGGCGATTGAGCCTTCGACAGGGGAAATTTTGGCGATGGTTTCTGCCCCTTCTTATGATGCCAGTCAATTAACAGGGAATAATTTTTCCAAATACTACCAGCAGCTTGCTTTAGATCCCATGAAGCCTTTGTTGAATCGTCCACCATCGGCTTATTACCGCCCAGGTTCTACCTTTAAATTAGTGCAAGCCCTTGTGGGACAGCAATTAGGATTTATTGGGCCAGGAACGGTTTTTTCCCACGCTGGGGCACCAGTGAAATGCCACGGCCACGGGCCGGTGGATTTGCGCGGTGCGATTCGGGTTTCTTGTAACCCGTATTTCTACCACGCATTCCGTAAGATGATTTACGATAATACAACCGGAGACACCTACGAACGCTCCGCCAAAGGTTTGCAGCGTTGGGCTGATTTAGTGGCTAATTTCGGATTTGGGCGTAAACTAGGGGTCGATTTAGGAAATGAAAAGAAGGGTATTTTACCCAATGTCGAATATTATAACTCCGTCTACAAAGGCGAAAAAATGTGGAAGTTCTCGAACATTTATTCGATCAGTATAGGGGAGGGTGAAATCGTGGTAAGTCCTCTGAAAATGGCTAATTTAGCCGCGATCATTGCGAACCGAGGCTGGTATATTCCACCTCACGTGGTGAAAGGCGTTGGATTACAGAAATCGATTGACCCTTTCTACAAGACGCCGGTGAAGGTAGGGGTGGAGTCTAAATATTTCAATGTGGTCATCGACGGAATGGAAGACGCGGTGACGCACGGAACGGTAGAGGCGGATGGTCGCATTCCTGATATAAAGATGGTGGGTAAGACGGGTACGTCCCAAAACCAAAAAGGCAAAGATCACTCCATCTTCATCGCCTTCGCTCCACGCGATAACCCGAAGATTGCGATTGCAGTATTTGTAGAGAACGCCGGTTTTGGGGGATCTGCTGCGGCACCGATTGCCTCTTTAGTGGTAGAAAAATACTTGAAACGAAAAGTCGACCGCAAGGCGGTGGAAACCAAGTTTATGAATATGAATTACCTGCCTAATGCCTACAGTGTGGTACGAAAAAAGGCAGCCCCAGATTCCACGAAAAAATGACAGATTCGAATCACATACAAGGCCGGATTGACTGGATCACTGTGGGGTTCTACGTCTTGTTCGTGGGCTTAGGCTGGTTGAATATTTATTCGGCTGTCTATAGCCCGGATGCCCCTTTGGCTTTTTCTGATCCTGCTTTTTATAATTCCAATGCGGGCAAGCAACTCGTTTGGATTGGGACGAGCTTCGTGTTGATTATCTGTATTTTGGTGATTGATTTTCGTTTTTTCGAATCATTCGCGCTCTTTATTTACCTCGGTTTATTGCTTTTATTGATCGCTGTACCCTTTTTAGGGGTAACAATCAACGGATCCCATTCCTGGTTTAAATTTGGATCTGTGACGATTCAGCCAGCGGAGTTTGCGAAAACGGCCACGGCGCTGCTGCTCGCCAAATACCTGAATGACCCCTTAGTCAATTTGACGAAATTCCCTTTTCAATGGAAAGCGGCGCTCATTATCGGTATTCCGATGGTATTGATCATTGGTTCCAATGAGACGGGTTCCGCCTTAGTTTTTGCCTCGTTTATGATATTGTTGTACCGGGAGGGGTTGCCGGGAGCTTATCCCGCCTTATTTATTGGGGGGATTGTCTTATTCGTTTCTGCTTTATTAGTTCAGGCGTGGATTATTTTACTTGTCTTAGTGATATTAGCAGGACTTTTGGTCTTGTTTATGCCTATCTATATGCAACGCGATCCTAAGACCTATTTGCGTCTTTCTGGTGCCATTGCTGGGATTATGACGCTTGCCTTATTAGTGGATTGGGTGGTGAATAATGTGTTGAAAGAACACCAGAGAAATCGGATTAGAGTATTGATCGATCCTGGTTTTGATCCTAGAGGTTTGGGTTATCAGGTGACGCAATCGAAAATTGCAATTGGCTCAGGGGGCTTTTGGGGCAAAGGGTTTTTAGGCGGAACACAGACGAAATTCGATTTTGTTCCGGAACAAAGTACGGATATGGTTTTCTGCACGATAGGGGAAGAGCATGGGTTTGTGGGTGTGCTGTTGATGATTATTTTTTTCCTGGGATTTCTGTGGCGATTGATGTATTTAGCGGACTTGCAGCGTTCTCGATTTGCCAGAGCTTATGGATTCGGATTAGTAGGAATTCTGTTTTTTCACTTTTTAGTAAATATAGGGATGACGATTGGCTTGATGCCCATTATGGGGATACCCTTGCCTTTCTTCAGTTACGGCGGATCCTCATTGTGGTCCTTCACTATTTTACTTTTTATCTTTTTAAAGTTAGACTCTCACCGGTCTGACATGCTTTCTCGCTAGTATGGAAAACGAAACTATTTCTGCCAAAGCCAAAATGCTCATCGCCGTCGCCGCCCTCGGCTACTTCGTGGATGTGTATGACCTTATTTTATTTTCTGTCGTGAGAAATCCAAGCTTGATGAGCCTAGGCCTGAAGGGTGATGACTTGTTGAATCAAGGCTTGAACTTGATGAATGTACAGATGGGGGGCATGTTGCTTGGTGGAATTTTGTGGGGTATTTATGGCGATAAGAAAGGTCGTAAATCGGTTTTATTTGGTTCCATTTTACTCTACTCAGCCGCTAACGCCTTGAATGGATTAGTGACCGATCTGAATACGTATGCCATTTTGCGCTTTATTGCTGGGATTGGTTTAGCGGGGGAATTAGGTGCCGGAATTACTTTGGTGAATGAAACCTTACCCCCATCTAAGCGAGGCATTGGTACCTTAATTATTGCAGGGGTGGGTGCGGCAGGAGCAGTTTTTGCGCCCATTATTGCCGGCTTAAGTCCGGATCCTGAGTGGTGGAGATCTTGTTATTTTATTGGAGGAGGAATGGGATTAGCCCTTCTTTTATTGCGTTTGGGGACTTTTGAATCCTCGATGTATACAGAGATGGATGACAAAGTGGAACGGGGTAATTTCTTTCAGCTATTTTCGAATGGAGCCACTTTCAAGAAATACCTGTATTGCATTTTGATGGGTTTGCCCATCTGGTATATTATCGGAATTCTCGTTTTCTCGGCGCCAGAAATCTCCAAACTTATCGGTATTGATGGAAAAATTAGCGGAGGCGATGCGATCATGTTTTGCTATGTAGGATTAGCACTGGGTGACTTTGCTTCAGGAGCCCTAAGCCAATGGCTAAAAAGCCGAGGAAAGGCAGTTTTAACGTATTTATTTATTGCGGTGGGCATTTGCGTGTATTATTTATTTGGGATGTCAAACATTACCACGACGCACGCCTATGCGATGATTACGCTCTTAGGTTTCTTTGGGGGCTATTGGGCGGTGTTTTTGACATTCTCCTCTGAGCAGTTTGGCACGAATGTGCGGATGACGGTGACGACGACGGTGCCTAATTTTGTCAGGGGCGCTTTGATTCCCATTTCATTGCTTTTTAAATTTTTGATTCCCTCGGTTGGCTTGATTCATGCGGCGGCTTTTGTGGGGGTTTTATGCTTTACTTTGGCCATCTACTCTGTTATTCAGTTGAAAGAAACGTTCGGTAAATCCCTAGACTACACGGAATAATGGCGCTCATCTCGAAGAAGAAAAACCTTTATCGGATTAATCAGCAGCTGCGCCGGTATTTGCATAAATACAACCGGGAGCATGCGATGAATATAAGTTATACAGATCTGCTGCGCTATGATAATTCCATTGTCCTGTACGATAAGAATGAGGTGGACACGCTTTGGGAGACGGTATTTTATTCTCCAGGCGATCAGGAAGAGGTTTACGAAGCGTTAAAGCAGATCTATGCGGATTTAAAAACGGATGGGAATGAGGAGGTAATCAAACATTTAGTGATTGATCGCGTGGATTATTGCACCTATGGCAATACACATCCTTTTCGGATTCGGATTGTAAACCGGGTGAATGACAATTTTGATTATTTCTATATTAAAATTGCGGATGCTTCTCGCGTATATGGCCTAGAATTAGAGCATATTTTATCGCCAAACCGCATCAATTACGTCACCTGCGACAACACACTCGTCGAGGAGCACATCGCCGGAGTGCCAGGAGATGCTTTTTTAAAGCAGGATTTGGAGACTGACTTAGAGTCGCCTATTCGTTTAGCCAAAGAGTTTGTAAAGTTCAACGAGCGTTGTCTCGTACAACTATTGGGTGATATGCACAGCGCGAACTTTGTCATTATTACGACGCCGGATTTTGAGGAGATTTATTACCGGATTCGTCCCATCGACTTTGATCAGCAGTGCTACGAAGGCAAGAAAACCGTTTACCTTCCGCAATATTTCAAGCAAAATAATGCCCTGATTGAGTTGGGGATGAAGTATATGACGCCGGAATCGGTATGGCAATACCAGATTGAGGAGCGCTCGATGATTTCCTCTCGTTTGAAGTCAGAGAGTCAACGCGTGTACGATTTGATGAACGTGATGGCAAAGGATGAGATTGCGCCGCCTGAAAATGTGGAACAATTGAAAACAGAATTAGCGAAGCATTATGAAGATGATCGCTTTTTGAAATGCCAAACGATGGGAGAGATTGTTTGGTTAAGCCTTGAACTAGTGATGCGTCACTAATTACTTCTTAAAAATGGACCACATCATGAGTCCATATCCCATTAGGAAGCACAATCCACCGATAGGGGCCACTGCTCCGAATATTCCTAGATTAGTCAAGCAGATCAAATACAAAGAACCCGGAAAGATAATACATCCGGTAAAATGAAAATAGGCGGCTGTCTTCAAGTGCTTATTGCTGAAATTCATCTGCCAAACCCCCAAGATCAACAAGGTAATTCCTCCATACATTTGGTAACGTGCAGCGGTTTCAAAGGTCTCTAGGCGATTAATCTCACGTAAATAGTCCTTCCACGCGTGCGCCCCAAAAGCGCCCAAAGCAACCGATAATCCCGAAATCAATGATCCAGTAAATAAGGCAAATTTTTTCATGGGAGAAATGCTGTGCGGCTTTTAGGGAGATAAAAAAAGGCCTTGTTCCCAAGGCCTTTCAATTAAGATGCTAAAGAAACTTTTAGATCATTCAGCTTCCGTTTGATCGAATCATCGATCTGTTGGTCACCTACTTTCAAAATGAATCCACCAATAAGGCTTTCATCAATTTTTTCAATCAATTCTACTTCTTTACCTGTGTAGTCTTTAACGATTTTCGCTACCGTTGCTTTTTGCTCTGCTGTTAGGCTAGATGCCGTCGTAACCGTTGCTTTTTGGATTCCTTTGTAATCCGTGTACATCGAGATGAATTCTTTTGCTACAGCAGGAAGAATCTTCTCGCGGTTCTTGTTCGTGATGATCACGAAGATACCGTACGTAACGGGATTGAATTTATCCTTAAATAGCTTCGCTAGGATTGCTAATTTCGTGTAATGCTTAATGATTGGGCTCTTTAGCGCTAACACTAATTCATGACTTGCATCGCAGGTTTCTGCGAAATCAATCATATCCTTTGCCACTGCTTCGACTGCGTTTTTCTCGATCGCGAAGTCTAGCAGGGATTTAGCGTAACGGTGAGCTACAATTAATTCTGACATGGTCTATTCGATTAAGATAATTTAACGTCAGCCATCCACTCAGTCACTAATTTCTCCTGAGCTGCTTTGTCTTTTAATTGGCTTTTTAACACTTTCTCCGCTAAGTCTAACGAAAGAGAAGCTGCTTCCTTACGGATTGCTGCTACAGCACTTGCTTTCTCTTGTTCGAAAGCTACGCGCGCTTTTTCGATTTCTTGATTAGCTGCAGTTTGCGCATCTAACTTCGCTTGAGAGATCATCGCATCGGATGCTTCTTTCGCTTGCTTGATTAATGCATCACGTTCAGAACGAGCTGAAGCGATTAATTGCTCATTACCTGCTTTCAATTCGGCCATTTCAGCACGCGTTGTTTCAGATAATTTGATGGCCTCGTCGATTGATTGCTCGCGCTCAGCTAATGATTGAATGATGGGTTTCCAAGCATATTTGGCTAATAGGAAAAATAAAATTCCAAAGACAATTAGTTGCCAGAAGATAAGTCCAAAGTCTGGGGTGATTAACTCCATAGTATTTTAATTTATTGTAAATCGTGTTAAAAACGCAATTTGGCACCTAATGTAAACCAAATTGCGTTTTAAATGGGGTAGAATCGGTACAAAGGCTAACCCTTTGGAGATTCAGATTGGTTGCTTATTTCAAAGTAACCAATAGACAAATTACTGCTGCGAATAACGCAACCGCCTCAACGAAGGCAGCAACGATTAACATCGCACCTTGAATTTTTCCAGATGCTTCTGGTTGGCGAGCGATAGCTTCCATTGCAGAACCACCGATACGGCCGATACCAACTCCAGCTCCTAAAGCAGCTAAACCAGCACCAATACCTGCAAGACCAAGACCTACAGAAACTTCTAATAAAATCGATAAAATAGACATACGATTTGGGTTTATATAATAAAAAAAAATTTACAAATTAATGGTGATGCTCTTCTACCGCCGATCCGATATAGTTCGAAACTAACATCGTAAAGATGAAGGCTTGGATGAAGGCAACAATTAGCTCGATTACGTTCATGAAAAGTGAGAAAGGAACTACTGCTAGTCCTAAAGCCGCGTTTTCAAAAATGAAAATCAAGGATACTAAACTTAATAAAATGATGTGACCTGCCGTGATGTTTGCAAATAAACGAACCATTAACGAGAACGGTTTCATGAAAACACCCACAATTTCAACTGGAGTTAAAATAACTAACATCCATTTAGGTACTCCTGGCATCGCGAAGATGTGAGTCCAGTAGGTAGAACGTCCATTTAAGTTAGTTACGATGAAAGCGATGATCGCTAACACGAGAGTTACTGCAATATTTCCAGTCACGTTTGCTCCACCCGGAATCAAACCTAACATGTTATTGAACCAAATAAAGAAGAAGATCGTCAATAAATAAGGCATGAAACGACGGTAGTGCTTTTCGCCAATATTATTCTTTGCAATTTCATCCCGAACGAATATGATGATAGGTTCGAACATGGATTGAAGTCCTTTAGGAGCTCTGTGTGGATTATCTTGGTATTTTTTACCAATACCGATGAAGATAGTCAATAACAAAACAGCTGATAATAATAAAGAGGCTACGTTTTTCGTAATCGAAATATCAAAAACCTTCTCCCCATTTTCTGCGTGAATTTTTCCGTGTTCTAAAACGAAACCGTTATAAGGAACCTCTTCGTGATGCTCATTTTTGAAATTAGCAGAAGAAAATACCTGAAGACCAGATGAAGCAGTGTAGACAATACAAGGTAAAGGTAAAGTAGCATGGAAATGACCTACTGTGAAGAAGTGCCATTCGTGTTCATCCGCAATGTGGTGAAGAATTAATTTACCTGGATCGAATTTCTCCGTTTTTGCTTCGGCTGGAGCAGCTACATGAGCAGCTGTTTCCTTCACCTCAGGAGTAGGAGCAGCAGCTGGTTCATTTGCGAACGCTGATAAGCTAATAAAACTGAGGAATAGCCCTAGTAGGATATTCGAAAAGTACATTTTTTGTATTGAAGTCTTAACCTGCATCTGAAATATTAATCTTGCTATTTTCTAAAAACGTCGCAAGTTACGAAGCAAACCAAAAATTTCAAAATTTGTGCAACATAAATAGAGTACAAAAAAGTTGCTGGCGAACAAGACCATGTTTTGGGTGTGGATATAGGCGAAATATCCGATAAAAACGACGCTTAAAATAAATCGAATCGAGAGGGTGAGCATTTGAAATGGAATGTATTTTTCTCCGTTGTTTTTCGAACCTAGATTGGCGAGGTTAAATGTTAAATAGGTTTGGAAAAGTAGAAAAACAAAGATGAATTTCAGCTCAGGATGAAGGTAGGTTTGGAAGGAAGTTTGTGTAAGCGCATAAAGTATACCCCCTAAAATTCCATAAAAAAGTGCCATTTTTAACATGGGGCAAATATCGGCAGAAAGGAATTAATCGGCAAAGTTTTTGGAAAAAAGCGATTTCGGCTGTTACTTGCGTCCTCAAATCAAAAAGCCTCGCTTGTTGATTTATAAAGAAGAAGGGAGAGACTAGGCTCAATGAACTTCTGGCAACCCGTCTGCAAATGTAGACCCCGGTGCTAATTCCTACCCCAGGCGGTGCCTGTTTAGGGAAATATAAACCATTTTGTGCATGCAAGCTGAGTTTCATCATTTTCATTCCGCGTCCCCATTTGCCCTTGAATTAGGGGGTGAATTACCTGCATTAGATTTAGCTTACCAAACCTGGGGCAAACTCAACGCTAAAAAGGACAATGTCGTGTGGATTTGCCACGCCTTTACTGGAAGTCACGATGTAGCGGAATGGTGGCAAGGCCTCGTAGGCCCTGGTAAGCTGTTTAATCCAGAGAATAACTTAATCGTCTGTGTCAATATTTTGGGTTCGCATTATGGGTCTTCTGGTCCCTTAACCATCGATCCAAGAACCGGGAAGCCCTATTTTCACTCTTTCCCAGACATAACGATTCGCGATGTGGTCTCTAGTTTCGAGATCTTACGCAAGGAATTAAAAATAACGAAGATCAAAACCTGCATTGGGGGCTCTCTTGGAGGTCAGCAAGCGGTAGAATGGGCGATTGTGAATCCCGGTTTGATCGAAAATTTGATATTAGTGGCAACCAATGCTGTCCATTCTCCCTGGGGAATCGCCTTTAATGAGTCCCAAAGAATGGCCATCGAAGTCGATCCATCTTGGAAAGAATCTCAGCCTAAAGCCGGTTTAGAGGGAATGAAGGCCGCTCGTGCGACCGCATTAATCTCCTACCGTAATTACGAAACCTACCAGATTACCCAAGCCAGAAAAGAAAATTCGTATGGATCTTCTTTACGCGCTGTCTCTTATCAACGCTACCAGGGCGAGAAATTAGCCCAACGCTTCAATGCCTATTCCTATTTCCAGTTATCGAAAATGATGGATTCACAGGATGTGGGTAGAAATCGCGGTGGAGCCGTTGCTGCATTGAAACTGATTCAATCAAAAACGCTGGTCATTGGAATTAAATCCGATGCCTTGTTTCCGATTGTGGAGCAAGAGTTTTTGGCCAAATACATACCAGGGGCCTCTTTCCACGTCATCGACTCCCTGTATGGACACGATGGATTCTTAATCGAAAGTGGATTGATGACCAAAGCCGTTCGTTTATGGCAGAAATTACAACGCCTCGAAGTCAACCCGATGGCCGATTTCTTCCAAGCCTTAGAAGCAAAACTCGCATCTCATGAAATTTCACAATAAAGTTGTTTGGATTACCGGGGCTTCCTCCGGTATTGGTGAAGCCTTAGCTTACGCTTTTGCGGCGGAAGGTGCGCAATTAGTCTTGTCTGCGCGCAGGGAAGAGGAGTTGCAGCGGGTTGCCAAAGCCTGCGGCAATGCTTACGTGCTTCCTTTTGACATGCTTTCGTTGTCAGAACACGCAGATCGCGTGCAGGATGTCATTCAAACGTATGGTCGTATCGATTATTTGGTATTGAATGCCGGCGTCTCTCAGCGTTCTTTTGTGAAAGACACCCAATTCGATGTCTATCGTGAACTTTTCGAAGTGAATTTCTTTTCGATCGTCTCTTTAACGCAGGCAGTTTTGCCCGTCTTTACAGCGCAGAAGTCGGGTGTTTTCGTGCCGATTGCTTCCGTCGCTGGTCGCATTTCTACTCCACGCAGAGCCGCGTATGGAGCGACGAAACATGCCTTAATAGGATTTTTTGATTCAGTTCGCGCGGAAGTTTTCAACGATGGCATTCGGGTGACCACGATTTTGCCGGGTTACATCAAGACGAATATTTCCTTGCACGCGATGAACGAGAAAGGGGAGGCCTATGGAAAGATGGATCCAAATCAGGCCAAAGGCTTAGATCCAAACTTCACCGCACAGAAAATCTTACAAGCCGTGCTGGCAGAGAAAAACGAATTCTTTATAGGAGGTTTCCTCGAAGGATTTGGCCTATTTATGAAGCGCTTCTTTCCTTCGATTGTGCCCTTTATGCTACGGAAGATTAAGAATACGTAGGTTTGCTTTTACTCTCGCTAAAGAAGAACACAAACAGCAATAAAACGACCCCCGCAATCGCAGCCGGAACCATCCATACCGCTTGCCAATTCTTGACGTCATTTACCGTATAATAATCCAATACGATTCCTGATAGCTTAGAGCCAATTCCCATTCCTATTCCATAGGTCGCAAAAGTGATAAGGCCTTGAGCAGAATTCTTGATTTTTTCGCCTGCTTTTTGGTCCGTATAAATCTGACCCGTTACAAAGAAGAAATCGTAGCAAACCCCGTGCAGGATAATCCCAATATATAGGATCCATTCACTCGAAATACCATCCCCATAACCGAAGCAAAGAAATCGAATAATCCATGCCACTAGTCCCACGACAAGCATTTTCTTAACCCCTAAACGCGTAAATGCGATTGGAATCAATAGCATAAAAATTACCTCGGACGCCTGTCCTAAGGACATCTTATTCTCCACATTGCTCATGTGCGAATCCGTCAAAGAGGGATTTGCCATCGCATAATAGAAGGACAAAGGAATACAGATTAAAATCGATGAAATAAAGAAGATCAAGAAAGAGCGATCTTTGAAAAGCTTCAGCGCATCTAATCCCAAAATCTGGGCCACCGATGCGTTCTTGTCACCTTTTGGAGGCGTATTAGGTAAGGTAAACGAGTAGATTCCTAGTAGAAAGGAAGTGTACATAGCGATCTCAAAAATGGCCACCTTGTCTCCTAGGGCATAGAATCCAATAATATTCGTCACCACAATCCAGGCAATGGTACCTGTTACACGAATACTTGGAAACTCTTTTTCTGGGTTCGCCATTTGGTTCATGGCGATTGAATTCGACAAAGCAAGATTAGGAGCAAAGCATAGGGTATAGGCTAAAATATACCAGAAAAAGGTTTCTGGATTTCTTTCTAAACTTAGAAAATAGAGGATGACCCCGCCTAAAATATTCAAAAAGCCCATCACCTTTTGGGCAGCAAAAAAGCGGTCTGAAATCAAGCCTACAAAGAAGGGGGCAAAGATGGAAGCAATCGCAAAAGTGGTGTAGGCATTTCCTACCTGATCGCCTGTTGCGTGTAAATTATCGAGTAAGTATTTACTCATTTGACCATACCAGGCGCCCCATCCGAAAAACATCAGGAACATCATGGACATGAGTTGGAATTTTACGCTACTTTTCATCTTTTTTGAGGTTTAGAGAGTTCAAAAATACAAATTTGTCTGATATTTAAAATTTTCTGAAAATATATTTTTCGGGCATTTTGTCGGTTTTTGAATACCTCTTTTCGGTAATTTTTGACTTTTTTCTATTAAGTAGTCCGTTTTTGAATCGGGTTTTTGTAATTGTTGCAAAAATCTCATTTTATCACCCAAAAACACAACTTGACTCCACTTTTCTACGAAGAGCTAAATATTTGACAATCAGTATTATTTGTCGTTTTTTTGAGCACTGAATTGAATTCAGACCCCATTATGTTAGGAATCTTATTAATATCAGCTCGGCCAACTGGCGAATTTCACGGATCGATGCCCTTGTTCTTGGGTGCGTTCACGGTGATCTCGTTGGCGTTGATTGGTTTTGGGATTGTCCTTTTCAAAAAGCGCAAAGAGTGGGTGCATAATTCGAAAATGACCTACGGCAAAATCGTCGAAATCTCGAAACGCTATTCCCGCGATGACCACAGCGGTCGATTCCCTATTTATTTCCCTATCGTGTCTTACCACGTGAATGGGTTAGAATTTAGGCGCGAGGCGGATAAAGGTTTGGCCAAAAACTGCGAAATCGGTCAAGAAATTCCCGTTCGCTACCTTTCCGAGAATCCCTACGAAGCATCACTCAGCGAGAATGTCGTACCCGGTTTAAATCCGTCCATCTTCTTCGCTATGGGCGTTTTGATGTTAGCTAGCGCAATCATTCTCCTATTCTTGAAGTCCTAATTTCATTTTCCGAAGCCTTTTTGTAATTTAGGTCCAAAATCTAGGACCATGGAAACCCCTATTAAAGAAAAAGAGCAATTCAGAAATTACGATCAAGGTGATATCACCGCTGCCGTAAAAGAACATTACCGCAAGATGCGCTCGCGCCAAACCTATGAGTATGTTCAGCGCATGAAGGCCAAATACCTCACGTTCGAACGCCCCATGGACCTATGGGAAATGATGGAACGCCTAAACGTCCTCATTGATGTTTCCGATCCAGATTTAAATCTCCCTAACATCATTCACCTTTTACAATCTGCTGAAGGTATGCGTGCGGATAATCGCCCCGACTGGATGCAATTAGTAGGTCTAATCCATGATTTAGGCAAAGCCATGTACCTTTTCGGATCTGACGAAGATGGTACCTCGCAAGCCGAACAATGGGGATTAGTAGGAGATGTGTTCGTCGTGGGTTGCAAGCTGCCAGACTCCTGCGTCTACCCTGAATTCAACGCCTTGAATCCTGATATGCAAGACCCACGTTACAATACCGAATTAGGTGTTTATGAAGCTGGTTGTGGTCTAGACAACCTCCACCTTGCTTGGGGACATGATGAATATTTATACCAAGTATTAAGTAATCACAAAGATAATACCATCCCTGAAGCAGGAATGGCCATGATTCGTTACCATTCGTTCTATCCGTGGCACTCTGGCGGAAGCTACAAAGCCTTATTGAACGAAAAAGACGCTCAATACCTCGAGTGGATCCGCGACTTCAATCAATATGATTTGTATACCAAATCTCCGGTGATTCCAGTGTATGAGGAATTGAAGGCGTATTATGAGCCGATTGCGGAGAAGTATCTCGGCAAAGGGCCTATATTCTGGTAAATATAGTTTTGGCTCCTAGAAAACGGCGCAAGCACATGTTTTCCGCGGAGCCTAAACTATAATATCAATAAGAGAGTACTCTTATTCTCGATCTTATCTAATTGTTAATCAATGATCAAATTTGCCTATACCATTCTATATGTAGAGGACGTGGTGAAAACCATGGATTTTTACCAGCGCGCCTTTGGGTTTAGTGAAAAAATGCTTGCGCCCGATAATTCCTATGGCGAAGTTGAATCAGGTAAAACAATCTTATCTTTTGCACACAAATCCTTAGCCAAATCAAACCTCAAAGACGGGTTTATTGAAAGCGATTTGTCAAAGCAGCCATTCGGAATAGAGATTGGATTCACAACGGATGATGTAGAAAAGACTCTTGCTGGTGCAGTCGCCTCAGGTGCAATTTTGTTAGAAGAGCCTAAAACGAAGCCTTGGGGGCAAGTGGTGGCTTATGTAAGGGATTTGGATGGGTTTTTGATAGAGATTTGCAGTGAAATGAATTAAAAAAAAGTACCCCTTGAAAATGGCGCGAGCACCTATTTTCCGCGGGGTATTTTAGTTTTAATCTCTTTCGTTAGATAAATTTTAGATTGGGGTTAAAAATTGCCAGCTTTCTTTCCAGAGATAAATTTTCTTCTCCCTGCTACAAAACATGTGCTTGCGTCACAAAAAAAGTGCTCCTTGAAAATGGCGCGCGCACATATTTTCCACGGAGCACTTTATTTTTATTCTCTTTTCCAGAGATAAAGCTTACAGGGCTTCCGAAAATATTTGCTTGCAACATTTTAAGAAGCCCTGTAAGATTTATCACCATCCATCATCCGCCTTCTTCACCACGGCTTTCTTGGCCGGTGTTGCTGCCTTCGCCGGAGTGGACTTCCCCGCACCCACTTTGGCACCCTGACCAGAAGCCAGATTTACATCCAAAGCAACGCGGCTAAATACGCGGCAAACGATTTTCCAATCGTCATTGATTTTCATCAGACTTAGAAGATCGATGTATTTGAAATCATCGAACTTAAATTCTACGGTCGCCACCGCCGAAGTTCCCGCATAGGAGTAGTTTAACAGAGCACCCGTTGCCTTCGCCCCGCCTACTGGCATCCCGGCGATGAACTTACGCAAAGGCATATCAGCAATTTTTCCAGTGGAAGTATTCAAATTTCTTAATAGAGCATTGCTGGCGAAGGCACGACCTAAGCTTGCTGTGTCACCTTTAGTGAATCCTTCTGTGTAAGAGGTGATGGCAGATTTGATGCCTTCGTCTTCTGATTGTGCAAATGCGGTGCTGCCGATAAGGCAAAATAGCGCAATAAATACGTTTTTCATGGTTTGTTTAATTAATTGCCTCCTGAGGATTCGCTTTCTACCGGGAGATTTTCTCCTTTTAAGAAATATTTAGCCTTCTCAGGGTACAAGATGGATTGAACGATATTGACTTTGGCCAAAGAATGATTCGCCATATTACCTAAAATGATAATAGCTGAATTATCTTTTTGATTGTGTAAATAGTAGTTTTTGAATCCGTGCCACCAACCCGTGTGGTAGGTAAGCCATTCTCCATTCTCTAATTGCTTCAATCGCCAGCCTAAACCGTAATTTGTAGCTAATACTTTAGGCTTAGTATGTTGTGGCGTAAATGCTTCAGCTAAAGAGCTAAGTTTAACGACCGTTTCCGAATTCAATGCTTGATCCCAAAGGAACATGTCCTCGACTGTAGAATAGATCCCTTTGTCTCCGGTAACTCCATCTAAGTGGTCGAACCCTACAACGGCTAATCCAGATCGCTTGGGTTGGTAACCGGTTGCAGATGTTTTCAGTAATTCCGGATGCTGCGGATCGTAAACGAACGATTCGGTCATTCCTGCTGGCGTGAAGATGTTTTCTTTGACATATTCTCTAAAACCTTTACCGCTGATGCGCTCTACGATATATGCCAATAAAATGTAATTGGTATTATTGTAGTGAAACTGGCGATTAGGGTGGTAGTCGATGCCTGGTTTGATCTTATTAAAAAGTTCAACGACTTTGGCATTCGTCAAAGGGCTTTTCTTGTCGTAGTATTTATCTAAACAATAGGCATAATTAGGAAGGCCTGATTTATGAGTCAATAAACTGCGGATGGTGATGCTAGAGTCGTAGGGGAATCCAGGAATATGCAGTTCCACGCGATCGTCTAACTTCAATTTCCCTTGTTCCATTAATTGCAAAATAGAAACAGCGGTGAATTGCTTGGAAACGGAGGCTAATTGAAAGGGCGTGCGGGTATTTAATTGAGCTTTAGTGAAGTTATTAGCAATGCCAAAGGCTCTTTTATAAATGATCTTCCCGTATTGAGCTACGAGTACGGTGCCATTGAAGCCCGTGTTTTTTTGTAGCGTTTTAAAGAAGGTGTCTAATTTGATGGCTTTTTGGGCGGCTACTTTAGGGTCAAATAAACTCGCTATACTGTCATTTCGCTTTTCAACGGCACTGTTTTTGGTAAATAAATGGCCGGGAATGTTGTTGCAGGAGGCCATGCAAAATAAGGTTGCCAAAATACTGAGTGCTAAAGACCTGCGATTCATATGCGAAATTGCGAATTGTATTTGTTAATTTTAAAGCAATTTAATCAGAAAAGGCTTTAATTCAAACCCCATGTTGCAGCGGATTTTCGTTTTCTTTTTTCTCGTTCTGATCCGTATTTATCAAGGGTTGATTTCTCCCTTTTTACCCCCTGCTTGTCGCTATACGCCTACTTGCTCTGAATATGCCAAACAGGCACTTCAAAAACACGGATTGATCGAGGGTTTGCGCCTCACCCTAAAGCGCATAGGCAGTTGTCATCCCTGGGGTGGGAGTGGTCACGATCCGGTACCTTGATTTATTAGCAACAGTGTAGCACTGTTTTTATTGTACTATTCTAATTTTATCCTAAATTATTTTTGGCATTAGATTACCGAAAAAAAACTGATTTTTTTTTCAAAAAATTTTCTATTGAAAAAATACAATCGATTTGATGCTGTTTTGGCGGTTTTGCTATTGATTTGACTTCAAAATAAGGTCTCTATTTAAGATTACGTAACAATTAGATTATTTTCAGATTCTGTCCTACACTGTGCTAGTTTTACAGAAAATCTAACTTTTGTACAATTTATTACCCCTTAGTCATCGATTCATTATCTAATTTCATTTTTTTATTCAATTTATTCTTAGTTTTTTTGTGTCGGTTTTGAAATTAGTCTTACTATGTAAACGATTACATGGCTAATTCAAGTGGCTCCGGCCAGTAGAATTTCATTCTTCCATATATAATAGGAATAAGAACAAGACCGACAAGAATCATTAATCATTTTTAACCCTTAATTTTTCACTTATGATTCATTCTTACAAAAGAGTGGGTCGCCTTGTGCGATCAGGTGTTAGTAACCTAGGCTTTAAACAAGCTTTTAGTGTTGCTATAGCACTAGTAATTTCCTTGGGTGCTTTCGCCCAAGATGTGGTTTCAGGGAAAGTAACTGACTCAAAAGACGGTTCAGCTATTCCTGGTGTTTCTGTTACAGTAAAAGGTACTACTAAAGGTGCTCAAACTGACATTAACGGTACTTACAAAGTAAATGCAGGAAGTGGTAGCACTTTAGTATTCTCTTTTGTAGGTTATTCTAAAAAAGAAGTTAAAGCTACAGGTTCTGTAGTTAACGTTTCTTTAGCTGCTGACAATCAATCTTTAGAAGAAGTTGTAGTAGTAGGTTACGGTACTCAAAAGAGAAAAGAGATTTCTGGAACTGTAACAAGTTTAGGATCTCGTGATTTCAATGCGGGTGTTGTAACTAACCCATTAGCTGCTGCTCAAGGTAAAGTAGCTGGTTTAGTAATTACACAAGCATCTGGAGATCCTAACTCAACTCCAACTGTACGTCTTCGTGGTACGGGATCTTTGAACGCAGGTTCTGAGCCTTTATACGTTATTGATGGTGTGATTGGTGCTCCTATCTCAAACGTTGCTCCAGAAGATATCTTATCTATGGACGTATTACGTGATGCATCTTCTGCAGCTATCTACGGTTCTCGTGGTGCGAATGGTGTTATCTTGATCAACACAAAACGTGGTAAGTCAGGTGTTCCTACAGTTGATTATTCAGCTTATGTAGGTGCTGAAACAATCTCTCAACGTCCACAATTATTAAATGCTGCTGAATTCCGCGCTGCTGCTGCGAAATACAAGCAATCATTTGATGATAATGGTGCGAACACAGATTGGTTAAACGTAATTACACGTACTGCGGTTTCTCAAAACCACAACGTAGGTGTTTCTGGTGGTTCTGAAAACTTATCTTACCGTGCTTCTGTTGGTTATTTAGACCAAACTGGTACGTTGATCGGTTCTGCTAAAGATCGTTTAACAGGTCGTTTGAACTTAGATGCGAAAGCAATGAATGGCAAATTGAACATGAAGTTCAACATGTCTGCTTCTCAAACTAATGGTACTTTCGCTGATAACCGTGCGGTAGGTTTTGCTATGAACATGCGTCCAACTGATCCAGTTTACGCTGCAAATGGTACCTATTTCCAATTGCCAGGTACATTCGCAAACTTTAACCCATTAGCGGCTTTAGAGAAGAAATCAAACACACAACGTTTACAAGATTTCTTATTTAACGCACAAGCTGGTTATACTATCTTAGATGGTTTAGTATTTAACGTTTCTGGTACATTACGTACACAAAACGCTGATAATAGCTATTTCGCTTCAACTACTCCAGGTAACTTGTTATCTACTGTAGGTGGAAACTCTGCTTCTCGTTCATTAAACTCAGTATTGGATAAGCAATTAGAAGCTACTTTGAACTGGACTAAGAAATTAAATGATGTGTCTACTTTGACATTATTAGGAGGTTATACTTACCAAGATGTTGTTAACGACGGTTTTGGTGCTTCTAACAACAACTTCTTAACGGATGCGTTTGGTGCAAATAACTTAGGTTCTGGTTTAGGTATTCGTTCGAATCCTTCTCTATTGTATTCATACAAAAACGAATACAAATTGGTTTCTTTCTTAGCTCGTGCTCAATACTCGTTAATGAACAAGTATTTCGCTACAGTTAACATGCGTCGTGATGGTTCGACTAAATTCGGTGATAACAACAAGTGGGGTTTATTCCCATCAGTTTCAGTGGGTTGGTCATTATCTGAAGAAGCATTCTTAAAAGGAAATACAACAATCGACAACTTGAAACTTCGTGTTTCTTGGGGTAGAACAGGTAACTCGGAAGGTATTCGTCCGTTGTTATCTAAATCATTCTACGGTCCATCTGGATCATACTATGATGGCTCTGCTGATGACTTCTTGCCATCTTATGCTATCCAATCTAACCCGAACCCTAACTTG
>CANFWR010000033.1 GCA_947450865.1 Cytophagaceae bacterium | reverse complement strand
TCTTCCGTTAACGGAGGATTGATAGGGTCCAAAGTCGTCACGCGGAACATCTCGCCAGCTCCTTCTGCATCCGATCCCGTAATGATGGGCGTATGTAAATAGAAGAATCCGTTATTGTTGAAATAGGTGTGAATCGCGTAGGCCAAAGCATGGCGAATACGCAATATCGCAGAGAATGTGTTCGTCCGAGGACGTAAGTGTGCAATCTCGCGTAAGAACTCTAAAGAGTGTTTCTTAGGTTGTAAAGGGTATTTTTCTGGATCCGCTGTTCCGTACACCTCGATGGAAACGACTTCCACTTCTACGGTTTGGCCTTGTCCTTGAGACGCAATTAATTTACCAGTTACCGCGATACAAGATCCCGTAGTCACTAATTTTAACGTTTCTTCTGAAACAGTTCCCTCGGAAACAACTGCTTGAATATTGTGGATGGTCGACCCATCATTGATCGCAATAAACGCGACAGAAGAGGAAACTCTTTTCGTACGAACCCAACCTTTCACAACGATGCTCTGCTGCGTGGGAGTTAAACCTAGTATTTCTTTGATTTGCATAAATGACTCGGGCATTATTAATAAAAAGGCCTCAATAGAGGCAATAACCCTCAAAAATACGGATAAAAAACCGATTTATTTTATTTATTTGTAATTAAAAATCGGCTTATCTTTGGTGTAGATTATTTAGACAATGCAGGGATTATCCTTAAAACAGAATCAACAACAGAACCTCTCGCCACAACAGATACAATATATCAAGTTGTTGCAGATTCCTACGGCTGAATTAGCGGCTAGGATCGAGGAGGAATTAGAGGATAATCCGGCATTAGAGGAAGGTTTAGATCATCAGGAGGAGCAAGAACCCCGCGAAACCTTAGATGATTTAGAGCGTGAGGAGATGGAAGTAGGGGATTACCTGCAAGATGACTATGCTGGATACAAGATGGCTGGGGATTCGTATGATCCCAATGAGGAGACTCGCGAACGCCCTTTGGCAACCGAATCCAGCACTCAAGAATATTTATTGAACCAAATCCGTTACGTCGTTCGTTCCGAGCGCGAAGAGGTATTAGCCCAGCAAATCATCGGTTCCTTGGAAGAGGACGGTTATTTACGCCGGAATATCGAAAGCATTGTGAACGACCTTGCTTTCACACAGGGCTTTGAGACCGATTACGACGAAGTGGAACAAGTTTTGTTCAAGGTTCAGTCTTTGGATCCAGCCGGAATTGCCGCTCGAACGTTACAGGAATGCCTTTCAATGCAATTGCACCGCAAAGAGTCAGACACACCGGCTCATTTGACCGCCATACGTTTAGTGGATGATTTTTTTGAAGAGTTCTCCAAAAAGCATTTCAGCATTTTACTATCTAAACTCTCCATCACAGAGGAGGAGCTCAAAAAGGCGATGCAAGTCATCACCCATTTGAATCCCAAACCAGGTGGGGGAGACGACGCACCCATTGCTCCTTATTTACAGCCAGATTTCATTATCACGAATCAAAACGGCAAGATAGAGATCAAAATCAACGGCAAAAACGCCCCCGAACTTCGGGTTTCCCGCGCTTTCCAAGAAATGTTGCAGACCTACGACAAAGGCGACAAGCAACAAAAGGATATCAAAGAGGCCGTTACGTTTATTAAACACAAATTAGATTCCGCTTCTTGGTTTATTTCTGCCATTCAGCAGCGCCAAGGTACCTTGATGAAAACCATGGAGAGTATCGTTGCGAAGCAATATGATTTCTTTTTGACGGGAGATGAGGCAGTCTTAAAACCCATGAAGATGAAAGAAATTGCCGCGATGATCGAAATGGATATTTCCACGGTCTCTCGGGTGGTTTCGGCGAAGTCAGTCCAAACTGATTTTGGCATCTATCCGCTAAAATACTTCTTCTCCGAAGGCATCACTCACGAATCTGGCGAGGATTTCTCTACCCGGGAAGTGAAGAATATCTTGCGCGAGATCATCGAGCAAGAACCCAGCTCAGAACCGCATTCAGATGAGGATTTAGAGCAATTATTACTTGAACGTGGCTTCGTCGTGAAGCGCAGAACCGTCGCGAAATACCGCGATCAACTGGGGATACCGGTGGCGAGGTTGAGGAAACATTTATAATCAGTTTCTTGATTAGGAATTCAATGTATTTTACTTACCTTTGGAGTTAGTAACGTGATGCGTCATTATGATCAAATCCTTCGGTTCTAAAGAAACTTTAAAAATTTGGAATGGAGAGAGGTCGAAACGCTTACCATTTGAAATTCAAGATATTGCGCGTAGAAAATTACGTATGATTCAAGCCTCAGAGAATATAAACGATTTGCGAATTCCACCTGCAAATCGATTAGAAAAGCTTTCTGGTTCTGCATCTGAATTCTATAGTATACGCATAAACGATCAATGGCGAATTATTTTCAAATGGATAAATAACTCAGCAGAAGAAGTAGAAATTGTAGATTATCATTGATATGGAAAACTTGAAAAACATACACCCTGGAGAGGTTTTATTAGAGGAATTTCTGGTTCCTATGGGTATTTCTGCTTATCGCTTAGCGAAAGAAATAAATATACCTCAAACACGTATTTCCGAAATATTAAAAGGTCGCCGCCGTGTGACAGCAGATACAGCCTTGCGTTTGTCTTTGTTTTTTGGTAATTCTGTAAAATTCTGGATGGGTTTGCAGGATGATTTTGATATTGAGGAGGAATTGAGATTAAAGAAAAATGAATTTGATTTAATTCGTAAATATGAATTTGCATAAGCTATGACTTTCAACTACCTAAAACTCCACCGCAACGGCCCCATCTGGACCTTGACTTTACACCGTCCTGAGGTATATAATGCCTTAAACGCTGGTTTAATTCATGAAATCAAGGAAGTGGCCGAAGCGGCGCAGATTGATTACGAGGTGCGCGTATTAGTTATTACAGGCGAAGGGAAAGCCTTTTGTTCTGGTGCGGATTTAAAGTCTGGTGTGACTGACCCGAATCTAGGTAATGTATTGCGCGCTACGTATAATCCGATGATTATGGCTTTACGTGGTTTAAACAAACCCGTTATTGGAGCGATTAATGGGGTCGCTGCGGGCGCTGGATGTAGTTTAGCGTTAGCCTGTGATTATATCCTTGCGCATGAGGATGCGTATTTTTCTGAATTATTTGTCCAAATAGGTTTAGCCATGGATGCGGGTTCTACCGCCTTTTTAATGCAGTCTGTGGGTTATCACCGGGCTTTTGATTTAGCGACTACCGGTAGAAAGGTGGGGGCAAAAGAAGCGAAGGAGATTGGTTTAGTTGCTGAGGTCGTTTCAGGGGCTGAATGGGGGGCAAAGGTGCACGAGGTGGCTTTGGCCTTTTCGAAAAAAGCGACCTTAGCTATTTCCTTGATGAAACGTAGTTTACAACGAGCTTACAATCAGGATTTAGCAGCGACGCTAGCCTCAGAAGCGGAGGAACAAACCATCCTGGGGCACAGCGAAGACTTCGCTGAAGGGGTGACGGCCTTTATGCAGAAGAGGGCTCCTCACTTCAAAGGGAAATAATTTTTAGAAAATATTAGAGGATAGTTTTTCATTTTGCCAAAGAAATTCTACCTTTGCAATCCCGAAAGGGCAATGGTTGCGTAGCTCAATTGGATAGAGCATCTCACTACGGATGAGAAGGTTTGGGGTTCGAATCCCTACGCGACCACATATATTAGCACTAATAGCCTGTATCACAATGTGTTACGGGCTATTTTGTTTTTAGGGTACAACATAGGTACAACAAATCATGTTTTTCCTCTAATTTCATTCAGTTACTTTCGAATACACAATACAGCTTTTATACTAAAGAAAACTTGTTTACGTGTATGAGAGAAGAGGTGTACACACTCCCCCTGTATTTATGTCTTTCAGGAGCTTAATCTAATTTGCTTATAGTAATAAATATATAGCATTAATTGTACGGATTTTGGCTTTTTGATTTTTTTTGATTCAATTCTACTTAAAAATTTTAAAATTTAAAATTTTCTTACGTACCCCCTCCCTTAAGGTACTCCACACTGCAACCCCTCCCAGGTCCTGGGCAGGCGGGTGTCTGCCCCTGGGTCAATTCTGGCCTATCATTTTTCACATTCTTAATTAATAACGTTATGGTAATTGTATCAGATTACATGGAAAAGGTCAACGCAACGAGTGGCCAAACATTTGTTCTTCTTGAGCTTTCAGGAGGATTAGAGCTTGTTCAATCTCAGAACACTGGGAAGTTTTACGCTACTAGTCGTAAATGCAGGATTCCGTCCACCTTTACAGCTGATGTAGCTAAACTTATGGTGGGTCAGCAGATCGAGGGTGACATTGTACGGGTTGAATCAGATCCTTACGAGTATACCAACAAAACAACGGGTGAAATCATCACATTAGCACATTCCTATGCTTACAGACCAAAAGGAAGTATGGAGCTTTTGGGTGAAAGTCGCTTAGAAGTGGTTGAGGAGAAAATTAACCAAAAAAGTTATAAGCTAGCTGTCTAATCAAGTTAGTTAGTTTTTCGTACCAAGGGGTGTAGCAGGTTGCTATGCCCCTTTTTCATTTATACATAAACAACATATGTTATGGAATTTCAAATCGCCCAACGTAAGCGGGCTAAAATCAAGATGGCTATTCAAGGTCCTAGTGGTAGCGGTAAGACATATTCTGCCTTGCTTGTTGCTCACGGATTATCTCAATCTTGGGAAAAGGTGGCTGTCATAGATACAGAAAATGAATCATCACATCTATACGCTCATTTAGGAGGATACAAGGTATTAGGTATCTGTTCACCATTTGAACCAGAGAAGTACATAGAAGCCATTGATTTCTGTGTGGCATCAGGGATAGAAGTAGTTGTTATAGACTCTATAACTCACGAATGGGAATGCCTGCTTGATTACCACGGTTCATTATCAGGTAACTCGTTTACTAATTGGAATAAGGTAACACCACGGCACAATGCTTTTGTCCAGAAGATCCTGCAAGCACCTGTGCACATCATTGCTACGGTGAGAACCAAACAGGACTATGTGCTAACTGAGAAGAACGGCAAAACAATTCCTGAAAAGGTAGGACTGAAATCTGTGCAGCGTGATGGATTAGATTACGAGTTTACGCTCGTGTTTGATTTAGACAATAAGAACCTTGCGCACGCTAGCAAAGATCGTACTGGATTGTTCTTTGGCAAGCCTGAACATCGGTTAACCGCTACGACAGGAAACATCATCTCTAAATGGTGTATGGAGGAATTAGAGCCTCAAATCGAGTATGTTAAAGATCGAATAAACAACGCTTCCACCATCATCGAATTACTGGGATTGTACAATCAATTTGCCCAGTTTAATGACCTGCTATTGCCTTATTATGAGAAGAGAAAGCAAGAGCTAAGACAAGCTAAAAATCGTGCCTTAGAGGGCAACTTAAACCCCATTCCAAATGAACAACCAACTAACAGTTAATCCATCTGCAGAGGTGGAAGAATACGCTTCCTATATTGAAATAGAGGAGCAAGAGATCGTATCTAGTAGCTCAGCATTTATCGGTGCGAATACTATAGAAGTCAATCTACAGGAGATACAAAGACAGCACATCATTCCCGTGTTTAGCAAGGACAATGAACCCTTGATTAGTCACGGGGATTTCATTCAGACTACATACGATGTGATTAACCATTGCTTCAAGGGAGAGGATATTCTTTCTCCCAGCATTCGTGTCTCGCATCCTATTAAAGGAAGAACACCAGAAGCACGCTACAAACCAGCTAACCAGCTAGAAGATCACGAGAGGACCATCTATTACGAGAGGGCAATGTTTGTATTCGAGATACCCAGCATCCAGCGAACCATTGATGGGCAGACGCTCAGTCTAACCATAGGTGGAGTTAAGTGCTATGGGGATGATAAGTTAAATAACAAGAAAGGCTCTTCGGAGCATTTCAAGATCTTCATTGGTTTCTCAGTCAAGGTATGCAGTAACCTTTGTGTTTGGTCAGACGGTGCGCAGGTTAAGCTCGTGGTCAGAAGTCAAGGAGAGCTAATGGATGCAATAATGAATATGATAAGTGTATACAACCCTGAGCAACACCTAAAAGCTATGCAACGGTTGACAGAGCATAACTTAACAGAGGCTCAATTTGCTCAGGTGCTAGGACGTGCACGCTTGTATAATTACCTGCCTAATGAGGTAAAGAAAGAAATACCTCCACTCTTGTTTACGGATACACAGCTAGGTTCTGTTGCTAAGGATTACTTCCAAGACAACAGCTTCTGCCGTAATGATAACGGGGATATTAACCTTTGGAGGATGTACAATCTGTTTACGGGTGCAAACAAGTCAAGTTACGTGGATAGCTTCTTAGAACGAAGCATTAACGCATTTGATTTCACGCACCAACTTCAAACAGGTCTAGGAGGTGGTACAAACTGGTACTTGAACTGAGGATATGAAGAAACAGAAAGTCGAGTTTCTCCATCCCAATGTACTGCTAGTAATTACACCCAAGGGAATCATTCTTGAATTGTACACACCGATACGAGCAGAAGTGATTCGCGAGATCGGAAATCTTCCCAAAGGAACTAAGGTGTACATTGATGCTATCGTAAAAAGCGATGAACACAAGATCCTTTACTGCATTTCAGGCAGATGGTACCCCTATATTTATTTAACGGTATATTAAGCTATTAACTATAACGCCATTTGAAGCAATTCAGATGGCTTTTTTTATGCCCTATAACCGACAGGTCAGATAAGACCTTGCGTCAAATTTGACCTTTAACCAATTTTAATCATGAAATTAAAGAAGGAGGAGCTGGTTAATAAGGTTGGGCTAAAGATTCGCGAGATTCGGAAAATGAAAGGCCTCTCTATTGAGAAGCTAGCAAATGAAGCGGAGATCGAAAGTAAACAACTTCGCAGAATTGAACTCGGTCAAATCAACACCAGTCTTTACCAGATTTACAATTTAACACACACTTTAGATGTCCCTATGCAGGACGTATTTATTCTATAGAAATAATGGAGTCCAGCAACCATTCAAACGGGGCGTTAACTGAAAAGCCATACGAGTAAGAAAACCATACCCCAAATACAATGAAAAAATTTACTACCTCAACTGTCTGTCTATTATTAGCTTCAGTAATGTTGTTCTCATCATGTAGCACAATCATTCAAGGCTCAAGACAACAAATCACCATCCAATCTTTAACAAAAGATTCAAAAATTTACGTGGATGGAGAAGATTTAGGCAAGGACAACGCACAAGTAAGATTAAAAAGAAACCGTAACCACGCAATCGCAATAAAGAAAGATGGTTACGAAACTAAAGTAATCAATATGGAGAAGCATACTCAAGCTGGATATATTGTAGCGGATGCACTTTTAGGCTTAACAGGATTCGGACTAGCTTGGATTATTGTAGACGCTGCTACAGGTTCTTGGAGCAAGTTTGATAAAGACACGGTAGTCGTTGAATTAGAAAAATCAAAATAAATAAATACCATTTTCGAAAATCAATAAGGGGGTTAGATCAGTCTAACCCCTTAATTTTTATCCCTCTATGAAAAATATAGCTTACATTCTTACTTGGACCCTACTAATGTTCTCTTGTAAGGTAATTGACGAAATCAAAAAAGAATTATTGGTAAAAATCCAAACAAGTGAAGCCATTGGTGTATATACCGAAGGTTGTGTTCTTGGAGGAAATGTGACAGATGATGGAGGTAAAGCGGTAACTGAATATGGCGTGTGCTTTGCAACTTCTCCTGGTCCTACCATATCAAGTTCAAAACTAGCACTAGGATCAGGTTCAGGTTCAGGGTCATTTCAGTATCCAATCAGAAACCTAAAAGCCAATACAACTTACTATTGCCGCGCGTATTGCATAAACGCTTATGGTACGACGTATGGTAACGAAGTGTCATTTAAAACACCTGATTATGTGATCCCAACTTTTGTTGGATCACCGACCACTACAAGCATTAATGACAACTCCATTGGAATAAAAGGAGCAATTAATTTTGATGGTGCAATGCCTTTAGATTGGGGATTTTGCTTTGCAGAAACTTCGAGTCCGACAATCCTAAACAACAAAGTTAAATCAACTGACCTAAATGGTGCAGGAACGACGGGATCTATTTTTACAGCAAAGTTAAGTTCATTAAAAAGCAACACTACTTACTATATTCGCGCTTATTGTACGAATGCTAAGGGAACAGGGTACAGCGATCAAATTACCGTAAAAACTACAATCGATCCAGCATTAACAGCCGCGCTAGCTGCATTGAAATCTGGCTTGCAAGTATATTACCCTTTTAGTGGAAATTCAAACGATGAAAGCGGATATGGTTTTAACGGAACGGTTACAGGTGCCATATTAACAACCGACAGATTCAACAAACCTAATTCAGCGTATCAGTTTGATGGAGGGAACAATACTAAAATTACCACAAACTACGCTGGAGTTCTTGGAACAACATCTCGATCATTTTCTTTTTGGGCAAAACGAAAAGAATTAATTGGAAATGGATCAAGTATTTTATCCTATGGAAATTTAACTAATTCGGGGCAAGGCATTAATATCGGTTTAGGAAAAAATAACGATGCTCCATTAATGCTATTTGATAATATAGGCTCTCAATCTGGCACATATTTTAACATGATAGACGACACTTGGCATCATTACGTTATAACCTGGGATAAAAGTAACGGTACATCACCAACTAGTGCTCGAATATACGTAGATGGCAAAATAACTGCTTCGAGCTGGTCATATAATCCAACTACGATTAACTCTATAGTTGGAAGTAAATTAATTATAGGCCAATATAATCCAGCTGTTGGTGACTATAGAACATTTATAGGATCTATAGATGATTTAGGAATATGGAATCGTGCACTTACCGATGCAGAAGTTCTACTGCTTTATACGAATCAATTATAACATAATAAGTAAAAAATCTATCTCGGATAGTCTTAAAAGAAAAGGTTTTCAAACAGCTACATCTTCTACATTTGCTACATTATTCGTGTAGCTTGTGTAGGAAATGTAGGACAAACAAAATGTTTCTGAAAATTGCGCCAGCAACTATTTTCACCCAATCTCTCAAATCGTAAAAAATGATTTCTGAATAGATAATGTCCTATTCTGTATAATTATTATGGTCATTCAGGTCCACATCCTTAATATTATCTCACCGAAAAGTTGCGTTTGACAAAAGAGTAAATATGCTCCTTTTCAGGCAAATGAAGCATTTGATTAAAATTTTAGAAATGTTTCGAGTTAAAATTTATGGATGTTTGAGCGAAATATTTAAAAACAATTTTTCGGGTATGTCAAATCGTACATATGTGTGTATTGTTATTTCAATTACATTTATGACAACGAATTGTAATATTTAATCTTTAAATACTTAAAAACTATGAGAAAATTTTCACGGCTGTTATTCGGATTATCTTTTGTGTTGTTGTTGAATTCGTGTAGTAAGGAGACTACACTTGGGGAAGTAAGTCCTGCTTCTGTTGAGACGACATCCGTATTAAAAGAATGGGCAACAAAAAACGATAAGTTAAATCAGTCTAATTTGATTGAGTGGGAATATATTATTCCAATTACTTTACCTGATAGTATTAAAGGTTATTCAGCTCCTGTAAAGAATAAATCAGGATTCAAAGAATATATTACATTTGAAATAGATGGAAAGAAACACGGATGGTATAAATCCTACAAATTCCTACAACCTACTGAAATAGAAATTAAAATACAATCCATATCGGGGGCAATATTAAGGGCAGGGATATTAAGAAAAGTCAAATCCCAACCAACTAAAGGTAAAAGTTTCGCTATGCGTGAAATGAATTACAATATGGCGTTTTGGAGTTATATTATAGGCACTTTATTACAAGATGTGACTGTAACTGCTCCAAGATTGTATACGTCTGACGACTATGTTTATGATGGAACTTATCAATTTGAATTTAAAGCTTTTTATGATACCGATGGTTATATTGGTGGAGCTGGAGGAATAGGAAGTTCTAGTCTTACCTTCGATAGTTATGATTATCCAGAAATTACAAATAACTTGACTTATGATTGCTTTATTCAAGTTCTTAATGAATTGACGGCTGATAATTTAAAAGGCAAAATTGCCTGTATAATAGAGCAATTTGATGCTACAAGAAAAGGTAGTGGGTATGACTTTACGATAGATAATAATCTGAATTTGCTCCCAACAAAAGAAAATGGAATTAGATATGGTCAAATAGATGGGAGAAATATTAGTTTAAACATGGCTACCTTGGCCAATACATCGAAAGAATTAATTGCAACAACAATTATACATGAAGTTCTTCATGCCTATTTAAGGGGTATTGATGCAGAAATTGATCATATCAAGATTGCAAAACAATATGTGGAACCTATTGCTATTTTATTAAAAGAACTTTACAATATGGATATTAGAGATGCTCGAGTTTTAGCTACCACTGGGTTAAGTTCAATTCCCGAAAACATATTTAGTAAAGTATTAGCATCACTTGATACAAAAAACCCAATAACTGAGATAGAACGAAAATCTATAATTAATAATTTTGCAATTCAATCAAATTCCCGAGAATATGGCACTTCATGTAATTAAACGTACTTTAATTGGAATCGTATTTCTAATGTCTTCATTTAGTGGAATTTGTCAATCATTAGAAAAAGAAAATTTCCAATTTGTTGATCCAACTGCCCCTAAAAATAGCTTTGTTAATTTTTTTAGTAAGCGGTTTAATGTCAATTTGATTTTAAAGCCTAGTATCACGCTGATTATTTTTAAAGTGCATAAAGATGGGCATATTGATAATATTAAAAATTGGGGAAATTTGGAAAATAATGTGGAGCAAGAAATAAGTCGTGTTATTATGAAATCAGAACCCTGCTGGCGTTTTAATTCCTCGAAAGCAGAATATAAATGGGTGATTTTCCCATTTTTTAATGGGAATCCTTTTGAAATTAAAGGAGGAAGTGGACGTAATCTACATTCAGGATTATACGAACAATTTTGCCTAGTAAGCCAGTATTTGGGACCAGATTTTTCTGCCATTTACCTAAGTCCACCTAAGACTGTTTCTAGCCTATTCCTAGATCATGTATTATAATCACAATAAATAAATTTTCGAGACATGAAATCCATAGCATTTAAAAGCAAATATTTATTGTTGATTTTGCTGATGTTTCCCCTTTGTGCATTCGCGCAAACTAACAATAAATTACCTTTATCTTTCAATCACCCATCTTATTCACAGGAAGGGTTCTCAGACTTTATTAAATCAAAAATTACAATAGCGCAACCCACTAAAACGGCGACAATTTTTGTGATTTTTAAAATAAATGCAAATGGAAAAATTTCCAACATTAAACTTAGCGGTGAAATTCCAAATATATTGGATGAAAAGTTAAAAGCTGCTATTATTGAATCTGAGCCTTATTGGACAATAAATTTTGATGCTACAAAAACAAAATGGGTAGTGTTGCCTTTTTTTACAGGCAAGTTTATTTACCCCAATCCACCAGGTATGTCATTTGAAGGGGATGACTATTTTATTAGTATGGAAAATCAATTTAATTGGCTTTATACCAATCTAGGTTCAAATTTAGATGATGTCTACTTTTCGGCTCCATTAAATCAATAAAACAAATGTTATTTAAATGGGTAAGAAATATCAAAATAGAGTAATATGGAACTTATTTCAAATAAAAATTTGACTAGGTTAAATACACTAGTATTACTTTTAAGCCTCCCTTTGTTGGTAGTGGGGCAATATAGTTAAACCAAATTAAGTGGGCCCTTTACTGTACTAACCCCCTAATAGACTGAAATAAATTTTAAAAAGTGTTTAGAGTCAATTAAAATAGGGGTTTGTACAGTTCCGTGAGGTTTTAGATATTTCAAAATAAACAAAATGAAATAAAATATTCGCCAATACATACCAAACTAGGTGGATAAGCGAAAGGCCGTTTCGGGTATAAGTGAGTTAGCGGTAATTGTAACGACCGACATTGCAAACATAGACCGACAGAAAAAAACAAATAAGTAATCAATAAAAAACAATATGGCATACAAGAAAAAAGTTTTCGTTAGTTACGACTACGACAATGACAAAATGTACAAAAATTTGCTTTTGGCTTGGGACTCAAACCAACACTTTGACTTCTCTATTCACGACCATTCGGCAGACGTTTCGATTAACAGCACTAATGCTAGTGCTATAAAATCTGTGCTTTCAAGGTATATAAATGAGGCAACATATTTTTTAGTAATTGTAGGTGCAAAGACACATAAAAGTGCTTGGGTTAAATGGGAAATTGAAAAAGCGGTTGAATTAGGTAAAAGAATTATTGCCGTAAAAACAGACAGAGAGAACAATTCTCCAGACGCATTAATGGGGATTGGTGCAAGTTGGGCAATGTCATTTACTTATGTAGCAATTACAAATGCAATAGACAAAGCATAAATTATGGCGACAACAAAAACTTGTTTTGTAATAATTGGTTTTGGACCAAAACCCGACCCCGAAACGGGACGATTTGTTGATTTGGACAAAACTTTTGAAAATTTAATAAAGCCAGTTTTTGACGACCTTAAAATAGAGTGTTTTAGAGCAAAGGAAATTCGACATTCAGGCAATATTGACGAACAAATGTATGATTGGATTTATAAAGCTGACATTGTGGTAGCCGACATTTCAACCCACAACGCAAACGCTTTATATGAACTAGGGGTTAGACATGCTCTAAGACCAAATACGACTATTGTAATTTCGGAAGACCAAACGAAATATCCTTTTGATTTAGCACATACAGTAATTTCAACCTACGAACATTTAGGAAAAGACATTGGTGTTAGTGAAGCAGATCGCTTTAAAAAGGAGCTTAAAGAAACTGTATTAGCCGTATTAAAAAGTAAGGCGAAAGACAGCCCTGTTTATACTTATTTGCCAAAACTTCAACCACCAAAATTCAATGACGAAGACTTAAAGGAAATTATTGTTAAAGGTAGCATTCAGCCTTCATTTTCTGAACTAATAAACGATGCTGAAAAGGCTAAAAATAACAATGAATTTAAGGTTGCTGGTTTATTATATGAAGTATGTTTAAAGTTCGAGCCGAATAATGTATTCCTTCGACAACGATTAGCACTTGTAACATACAAAGGGTGTAAACCGACAATTAAAAAAGCACTTTTTGATGCAGAAAATATTTTAAAGGAATTAAAACCCGAAGAAACAACAGATACTGAAACACTTGGACTTTCAGGAGCAATAAATAAAAGACTTTTTGAAGAAACAAAAGACGAAAAGTATCTTGATAAAGCTATTTGGTTTTATTCAAAAGGTTACCACATAGCACAAGACTATTACAACGGAATTAACTATGCTTTTTTGCTTACAACAAAGGCAACCCTCCAGTCTGACAAACTTGAGGCAATATCATATTTCAAGCAAAGCCAACGGACACGAGAAGAAATAGTCGAATTATGTAACTATTTAATTAAGCAAAAAACATTCAATGACCGTGGCGACCAAGATTGGATTTATCAATCTTTAGCACAAGCATATTTAGGGCTTGACAAACAAACCGAACTGAAAACAATAATCAATAAAATCAATAAATTATCTAAAGGACAGTTTGACCTTGACACATTTTTAGAACACAACAAAAAATTAATTGACAACATTGAACTCATAAGAAAGCAGTACAACTGCCGCTAACAGTACATTTGAAATTGGCGGCGTTCAGAGCTCCGCAGATACGTTTGTGGTCAATCAAAGTTTGGTTCACCGAATCAATATTTGTGGTAAAATTCGCCAACTTCGCCAAACCCGAAACCGTTATGCGTAATTATAATGAATATTTAGACATATCAACCTCTTTACATACTAATTCCTTGACATTATTTGTAGGGACGGGTTTTAGTAAATATATGACAAATGGAAAAGCTCCAAATTGGCTTGAATTATTAGTAGACTGCACTAAAGCAATTGACAAGGAAGACAAACTACTAAATCAATTATTTATTTCAGACTCATCTGGAAGGATTAAGGAACCTATATACGATCTTACTATTTGTGCTCAGATTCTTGAAGGCGAGTTTTTAAAAAAAAGAAAAAGTATTAAAGAACAAATAACCAAGATTATTAAGTCTAAAATTAATGAAAAGACAATAGACAAAAATAAACTTGAACATTTGCAATCTTTTTTTTCAAAGCATCCCAACATTAATATAGTAACTACCAATTATGACACCATTTTTTCAGATTATGTCATACCAATAACAAGTAGAATTGTAATTGAAGGCAGTATAATTCCTAGAATAAATTCTGGACAAAATATATATCATATTCATGGATGTGTTAATAGACCCGAAAGTATTATCCTTACGATTAATGACTATTATAATTTTCAAAATTCAAATAACTATTTTTCGAGAAAATTTTTTACTCTACTTCAAGAGACAACAGTCGCTATATTAGGATATTCACTCGGAGATTTTAATTTAAATTCGATTCTAAATGAAGTGAAAAATTCAAAGAATGAGTCTTTTAGAAGGACAGATATCTATTACATAACGAAAGACGAAATTGCGGAAGTTATTGAAAAATTTTACGCAATAACATATGGAATAAAAGTTATACAAAATACTTCTACCGACTCATTTATTGACAATATCGTAAGTCAATATGATAAAGCAGAAAAATTAATTGAATCCGTAATAGATTTAAAAAATGTAATTTCAGGAACACATGAGTATAAAGATGAATTTCTAAAATTAAAAATTTCTTTAACCAATATATTACTTCAAGCTGCTAGTATAGGTATAGATAGTAAAGACAAAGACTTTATTCAAACTTTAATTACTCTTTTAGAAAAAAAGAAAACCTATACAAGAGAAGATAGTGCATGGGCTCAATATGAACATCTTGCAGATTGGTTGATAGAAATTGCTTCTATTATAGTTGTAAAAGGGACTGAGTTTGAAGCTAAATTCATTGAAATCGCAACTTATTCATTGAATAATTCAAGTAAAAAACTTTATAGAGGCTACTCATGGCATGCATGGCAATCATGGCATAATCGCTGGCATGAAATGAAAATTGAGAATCAAATTATGCTGGAAGACATCATCAAAAATAAAACATGGCCGTCGAAATTGGAAATACCAGAAATATTAGAGTAACTTCCCAAAACAGCTCCTAGAAGAAATTGGCGGTTCAGTGGTTAAATCAAGCTTTGTGTTTTTTTTAAGTTTATTTTAGAAACGGATAAATATTGATAATCATAGAATTGATAAAATATTCATCAAAAAATGGAGGGAATCAATCCCTCCATTCGTTTTTATATACTAATCAGGGAACTCCCGTATTTGTAGACTACTTGGCCACTCCGCCAGTTCGCCACCATGATAATGCCGTAATCTCATCGTTTTACGAAGATGACTGCCAAGCTGCTTAACAAACATTGCTACCCCTGTTTGAGTTTTTAGATCCAGAACGATAAGTTCATACCAAGTGATCTCATATGGTCTGTAACAATTTGAGCCATTATCATTACCTGATTCTACGCCAATAACTACCCATTGAAAATCATCGATTATCCGTTTTTGTATTCTAAACTTATAGAAGATTTAGAATGAAAATAATTATAACAATAAATACTTTTTGTTAATTTCATATTTTGAATATTTGAACTATTTAAAACATTTTTAGTACAATATAATGAAGCAACTAAAAAACCTTAAACCCCAGAAAGGCTATTATTTTCCAATGTTTCCAATTATTTTATCAAAAGATAATGCAATAATTGATGGTCAAAATAGATATGCTGTTTGCATGATGAATGGGTTAAAGTTTCAAACAATTAAATTGCCATTTACAGTTGATCAGATTAATACAAAAAGTTGCATTGACGAGCTCAATAAAATTCAAAAAAAACAAGACGAGCAATTAGAGCAAGCATTTATTAAATACAAAATTGACTTCAAAACTCAGTTACTACATTGCTCATCTCAAATGAAAATCAAAAAATTCTACGAGTTAAAGGATTTATTTCAGAACGATGATGAATACTGGACTGAGCTCAGAACTGCATTCATGTGCAGTAAAAATACTAGAAACTACCAAAAAGAAATTCGTGAATTATTCTCAGCAAAAAAGGAGAATAGATATAAATTAATGACTGATTCTGAAATTAAAGATCTAGAGAAATTACCTTCAAAAATCAAAGTTTACAGGGGAATGACTGAAGAAGAAAAAGAATCAGGTGAATATGGAATAAGTTGGTCATTAAAAAAAGAAGTCGCTGAAACCTTTGCTTTTACATATGCACACAATTATGATTCAGTCGGTAAACCTAAAACTGTTATTGAACTAGAAATTGATAAATCAGAAATCATTGCTCATTTTACTGACCGAGAAGAATGTGAAATTCTTTATTTACATACTTAACTTAATCCCACCTTTCTACACCCAATTTAGGTACAATCTCTAGGTAATTGTTAAACTCTTCTTTGATCACGTGCCTTACATAATCCACTTCTGACGGTATTGTTGCTATGCTATCATGCACTGTGTAGAATGGTAAATTTGGCTTCTCAGCTGCGATTCTCCTAGCTACCACCTCAATGATTAAGGTGCTCTCTAATCGTTGCATGATGTGCGATAAAAGCACGTAATCTTCCTGCTTCAAGAACTTAAACAGACCCGTAACAGAGGGGAATGCCTTGCTAATCAACTTCTTCTCTTCCCAGTAATTCTGCCTATTTGAGGAATAGATGTACTGGAAGAAGCTACTTTTTACCTTCCTTTTGTCAAACGATTCTCCTGGATAAATTTTTTTATACACTTTTTTGTAAAAAATGGAGGATTTTGCAAATGAAATATACTCTATATGGTCTTTATTCAACGATTTTAACATAAAAGTTACACACATAGTATATTGTTTTATGCTGTGTTTTAATTCATCAATGTGTTCATAAGCTTGTATACCATGTATTGTTATGTCTTGTTTAGGTATTTTATAACCAGCAATGATGTTCATAGCAGTAGGTATTTTGTAAATGTTTAATCCATGGTGTTCATCAGTCCAAAATTTGGCTTCAAGTAGGCATGTACTAAGGAATGGTTGCGAGTTTCTAACGTCAATATTCACCAGTTTTTGGCCATCATATGTTATACACGAACGAAGTTCCTTCTTTAGATTGGTTAAATTGCTGTGAAACCTGCCTATGTTATTATCCACGTCACAATAGAAATGCTGAGCCTCTAGTTCTTCTATCACGCTAAGGTTCTTCAGGAGCTTATTTCTGGCTTTTGTTAATTCCTTGGGTTTGTATTTCTCCTTGTTTGCTTCCACATCCGCATAAATTTTTTCAAGAATATTACGTGCGCGTTTTGCATCTATCTTTAAAAGGGGATTAAACCATTTGCTTAGATAGCTGTAGTTGGTAGCACCAGGAGAGAAAAGCACCTTATAAAATTGGTCTGATTCGATTTTTGCTCGAATGACATTGTCCTTAATGGGGATCTCTTGGAACGGACATTCAAAATCAATCTTTCCCAGATTAATGCAGTAACCGTAGGATTTTTCCTCAGGGATGTAATAATCCGTATCTATTATGCCGTGGATTTTTAGATACTCCAAATACTCCTTGTAATCGTGATGGAAATTTCGAAAATAAGCAGAATTTATGTTGACATACCCTCCGAATAGATCAGATGTTGATTTATAGGTTCTTGCTGTTATTAAATCGATGATGTAATAAAAGACGTCTATTTTGAACTTCTTCTTCTTGAATGCTGGTGGATGCTTCTCCAACAATCCTTGTAAATCAAGACCGCTTGGTATCACCCAAAAGTATATTCCGTGTTTGTTAATCATGGTTCAAAATGTTTAATAAAGCCCCCTAGGATAATTCCTAGAGGGCTCAAATTGTTAAATAGGAAATTCACGTATCTGCAAATGTTCTGGCCAATTCTCAATCTCACCACCGTGGCGATCTTTCTTGAAATGGAGCTCTTTGGATAAATGTGTTCCAAGCTGCTTCATAAACACCGCAACATCTGTTTGCGTTTTAAGGTCTTTGATAGCCTTTTCGTACCATTCGATTTGAGATGGTCTAAAAAGGTGTTTGCCTGTGTTGTTTCCAGATTCTCCACCTAGAATAACCCAATGGAACGCATCTATAATGCGATTACCATTATCGTCTCTAAATAAGAAATCCATTTCTTCAAGAATGGGCTCAGCAGAAATAAACCTTATTGAAGCTGGAATTTTAGCTAATTCCTCTGCTCGCTTAAATGAGCTTTGAACACCAGCCGTTGTACCAAGCCATACATTTGAATACCCATCGCCCCAATCATCTGGTAGACAATCTTTAATCCTCTCTGGACGCTTGGTTAGAATTAACCACGTATGATGTGGTGTTTTACGAATAATGTCCCACGCCTCATCTCTCCATTGATCTGCTTCTTCTATAAAAAAATCAGACATGGAACAGGTGAATATACGCTTAGGTTCTTTCCATTTTAACGCTGCATTAAACGTAGCTTTACCAGTTTTACGTACCATTGAGCCATCACGTCCATAGCGTGCTTCCTGCCTAAACATGTAGCAGTACTTGCACTCAGCGCTTACTTTGTGGCAACCTATCCAGAAATTTATAGTGGCATCTGTCCACTGAATTGTAGAAACTTTCATTTTATTAATTATTTATTTTGAAAAAATTAAGCATTGCAATTACATCGCTATGCCGATAATAACATTTTGAACCAATTTGACTGAAGATAATCACTCCCGTATCTCTCCATTTTTGGAGCGTTTTTCGAGACACTTTCAAAAGCTCCATTAATTGTTCGGTATTATAGATTGGTTCCACCACTTCGGAACTTAAATTTGCTCGACTTATTTCTGCGAGCCTTACATTAGAAATTTTCATTTACTTTAATTTAAAATGTGATATTCAATGGATTAGGGTTAGCAATACAACTGGTCACCTAATTCCCAGCAGAATAACTTCCATCGAATTTTCCGAAAGGTATACCCCCATTAAAACGAAAAGAGGGGGAAACGATTCCCCCTCTTTTTTCAAAATAAAATAATACGTGCTAATTGTTACTTGCCAGGCTTTTGTATAGTAGCTATAGTGTTAGTGATTTTCACATGAATATTTTCCAATCCTTTTCCTGAATGACTAGAAGAACCATGTTTCTCCATCGCTTTTGCTAATCGATCTGCTAACAACAATTGATAGTCTTTAGTGCCATGCGGTTTATACATAAAATGCTTTTCAGCAAAATCTACGATTACTTTGTTTGTTTCAAAAATTATTTCACCCTTTTCCAAAATTTTTATTAATGCAGATACGTCTTCCAAAGTCAATTTGAACCGCAACTTATTCCAATTAGTCTTTAAAAATTTAGCAACCTCAAGCTTAATCGCATTTCTTTGATCCAACTCAAGTCGTATCATTTCAACTAAATCTCGTTTAAGCATAACGTGATCTTCATTTTCTGATTTATCCGTATTCGATGTTATCGTAGCGATAGAATAATCATATACATTATTTATAAAATCGGAAATATCTTTAGGGTCGACAATTATAAAAATTGGCTCTAATTGATCAACAACCTCAATTGCTATCTCATTAAGACTAATTTGAATAGGTTTGGATCCAGTATAGCTATCCTTTGTTATCTGAATTTGATGGGTAATGTCGTATTCCAAAATCGTAAGTAGCGGAATTTTGCAATATTGGCGAAAATCATTTTCAAATTGAAGTGGTTGTTCTTCGTCGCCCAAATCCATTTTTTCAGAATCTCTGTATTGATGTAGGCTAGATTTTTCAACCCATAATTTAGACATTCTAAATTCCTCGTTTTTAGCTTTATACCAATCTAAATCGATTTTATTTAAGCCGTTTACTACTATTTCTTCAATTTTTCCCATCCTTAATTAGTTAAATAGCTCCATTGCATCATCCAAATCCTTATTGACGATTTTAGCATACCCCATAGTAACCTGTAAGTTAGAATGTCCCATCAGTTTCGAAACGTGTGTAACTGGCATACCTTTTGACAAGGCTCTAGTAGCCCACGTATGTCTTGAAGAATGGAAGGTTACTTTTTTCTCAATATTAGCACGTTTTGCAATCGATTTCAAGTTTTTGTTCGCGTGAGCAGTTGCCGAAGAAATTTTTTGCAATAAGTCATCAGGTTCAGATAAATCGTCCTCATTCTTTAATATCGGAAATATATACCCTACAGGTTTCCCAGTCAAAGGTTTGTATCTATTTATGATATCAAGGGCTGTTTTAGGTAGTTTTATTGATAAATGGTTTTTTGTCTTGTGAATAAAAAAACGAATGGATTCTCCGTCAAAGTTTTCCCATTTTAACTGAAGTAGGTCTGATATACGTATTCCACCTGCATAAGATGCAAATACGAACATATCTTGATGCTTTTTTATAGTTGATCCTTCTTCTGTGGAAACTTGTGCAAAGTCTGAAAGCTCCTTTTCAGTCAAGAAAATCTTTTCCACGTTATCCCATTTAAGTTTATATTTCAAAAAGGGATTATTGTGCGGCTGTATCACATCTTCGTCTACAGCCTTGTTGAATAACATTCGAAAGACCTTTAGATTTGCGTGTACAGTATTTGTTGAGTTACCAATACCTCTTAGGTATTTTTCATAAGATTTTAAAAAATCAAGTGTGAATTCATCAAAGGATAGGCTTTTACTTCCTAGGTAATCTACTAATTTTTTTAAAATGGATTTTGATTTTTTATGGTTTCCAGCACTTTTAGCTTTTTTCAGTTCATTAATGTGCTCGTTAAAATAGTCGATAAAGCTTACTGTTACTTTTTGCGATAGTTCTTTTTTTATTTGCTTCACTCCCCCTGCTTTCCCATCTAACTCTAATACCTTATCGTTTGCTTCTGCTATCTTCTTAGCTATGGTATTATTGACACGTGCAGAATTAGGGTACTTGCCTTTTACTCGTTTATTGGAATCATCCCATAGAGATTCAGGTACATTAATACCCAAAGATTCAAATACTGTTTTTCGGTTTTTGATTATTCGAAGATAAAGGGGGAATTCGTTGTTAGGTTTAGGCTTATTTTTCTTTAAAACAACAGTTACACTTGCCATGGATCAATGCATTATTTGCAACAAAGGTACAACATGGGTACAACATTTGCTTCATTTAGATACTTTTAGTTACATTTGATTTCTCTTTAATATCTATTTAAAGAAGAATTTGATGGATATTTGGGCGTATTTGAGTGTAACGAAAGGAATTACTTGTGATCCCTACGCGACCACCACCTTAAAAAGGTACAAGGCTTATACTAAACGTATGAGCCTTTTTTTTGCTCTCATCCAGCTGTCATCAGCTAACTGTTACTCAACTGTCACTTTTTTCAACGAAATTTCAATGTTTCGGCGAGCCGTTTGCTCTTCGTAAAGTTATAAAATTTACAGTTATATAATTCACTTACCGAACGGACTAAACTGTCACTTTCAATTACGCTCGCACTTCGTGCTCGCTACATCCCCTTTCTAGTATTAGCTCTCTCCTTCAACTGCGTTTCAGTCGTTCGCCCATCCCGTGCAGAGCACCGATGAAAAGTGAATCGTATTTGGGTGTAACGTAAAGGTGTTGCATAATATGGGGCGGTGGCAGCCCGGTACTGCAGCTCGTGGCTGGAGGGCGGAGCTACATATTTCCCACCTTATTGGAGCGAATACTTCATTTCCATAAAGGAGGTACAATGGCGTTTGAGAAGTCGCCAACATTTTAGAGCAAAAATTGGAGTTGGGGAGATGATGGTGATTTCTAAATTTAAAATTTTCTGAAAAAATTGGCTAGGCATGAAAAAACCACCACACTCATTGGCTTGGGGAATTGGG
>CANFWR010000032.1 GCA_947450865.1 Cytophagaceae bacterium | reverse complement strand
GGATCCTCTAAATCCATCGCTTGCGGGAAGTCCAAAGGCAAAATGAATTTCGCATTCGACGCTTTCATCTCATCAATACGTTGGTATTCGTTACCGCTCGCCTTGATAATGTATTGAACGCCAAACTCATCGCCGATTTTATCCGCACGTAAAGCAGACCATTTATCGGTTACCTCGAAGATTTGTGGTAGCGCTTGAATCTCATTAAAAGAGGCCAAAGATAAGTTCGTTCCCTCTTTCGCCGGCTTCGATTTGTACCAAGCGGCGTCTAAGAAGTTTTGGCGTAAAAGCGCAATCGAACCCATCAAAGAGCCCGGATAATCCTGCGTCGACGATCCCTTATTAAAGGAATAGTGCGCCGAAGCCTTCTCTTTCAAGACCACCAAGTTTTCTCTTTGCTTCGCTAAGCTCACGAAAACGCCGGTTCCACGAGAGATACCGTCCATTTGATGCGTTAAAACCGTGCCAAAGCCCAGCTTGCGTAATTCCTTCGCCTTCGAATCATTCACCTCGAACAATTTCGAGTGCGAAACCTCCGATTTGATGGCCTGATTCCAAGAATAAGGGCCTTTTGTGTTCGAAATCATTTGAGAGGGAGAACGGAATCCGCCGCCACCCGCTGCTACGGGATTCATCCCGTAATCACTGTACAGATCAATGAAAGACGGATAAATGTATTTTCCGCCACAGTCGATCACCACCGCGTCTTTAGGGACCGCCACAGCTCCGACCGATTCGATCTTACCGTTTTTAATCACCAAAGTCGCCTTGGTTAAAGTCGTTTTTGCATCTTTCACGATGGTCGCGTTCGTGAAGGCATAATAGCCATTCGACGGACTTGCGACGTCATTAATCGGGAAAGTGACTTGAGAAAAGAGAGACGTGCTCACGAATAGGAACAGGGCTCCCAGCCAAAAAGGTTGAAATTTTTTCATTCGTTGATTTTTGTTGGAGATTAAAGATAGAAAATTTTTGTCTTTGGCCTATCTTTGTCTACACATTTTGCCTAAGTCAATCATGAACACCGCTAATACCATCGCCGCTCTAGTGGCGAATCCTGAATCCCATGCCCGTTTTTTGAACACCCTTTCCTTCATGGAAAATTCCGGCGCGCGAAAAATTTCCAAATTTGAGCACAAAAAAGAGGTCAGCTTGATCATCCTAAAACACGCCGCAGAAGAACACCGCCACGCCTACTATCTCAAGAAGCAGATCAGCAAATTAGTCCCGTCTGGCTTCGAAACCTACGACGATTCCTTCTTGATTAACCCTCGTTCGTCCCGCTTCTATCTAGATGTGTTAGACCTGCGTGTCAGCCAATATGCGAAGAAAAAACTCGGCCTTAGCGGCTACGACGTAAAATGGGCGGCCTATTTATTAGTCACTTACGCCATTGAATTAAGAGCTGACGAATTGTATCCGATTTACCAGCAAATCCTAACGGAAACGAAGTCAAAAGTCCAAGTGAAATCCATCATCGTGGAAGAAGAGGGGCACTTAGAGGAGATGATCTCCCAATTAAAAGCTACTTGGCCAGACTGGGAGCAGCATGCTGCCGTAGCCGTTCAGATCGAGACGGAATTGTATCAGGACTGGGTGAGTTCGCTGGTAGCGGAAGTCGCGTAAGGTCTGTTAAAAGCCTCTTGCTGCATCTTAAATAGTTCCGCAATCCCACGAATGGTCTTTTTAGACATCCCTTTTTTGTATTTCAAGATATCGGAAATCAAACCCTCACTTACTTGCAGTTTGCGAGCAAGATCCGCCGCTTTCATGCGGTGTTCTGTCATGAGTGATTTCAATAATTGGACAGGATCCAGGTTCCGGAATGTACTATTTTGTTTATCGTAGGTCTCGATCAGCAAGGTCAAGAGATTAATCTCGTCTTGAATGGCCGGGGTAATGTGAGTGCTAAAGACGAGTTTTTCGAGCACATCGCAGTAGCTTTTGTATTGAGTATCTGAGTCAATGACGCGGTATTTCAGGGGAGAATTCATGGGATTAGTAGCTGCTTATAGTGTATTGCAATCCTTTTTCGCAGAGCTTCGAGTAGTCTGCATGACTTCCTATCCAGCAGATGAATAGGTGGACTTGGTTTTCGCCAAATCCGTATTTACCAATCAGCCTAAATTGATTTCCCTTGATGTTAAAAATCACGCGGCTCGATCCATTGCCCAATAGGTCGCAGGAGGGAAAGGTAAATAAAATGTCTTCAGGCTTCTCCCAATCCGCATTCCTGATTTTATCTACCCAATCTTCAAGTGGGAAAAAGCAGTTCGTGTGATTAATCGAAAAACGAAGAATCGTCTTCTCTTTAATTAAATGGACTTTCATGGTGGTTAGGTGGTTTCGTCAAAAACAAACCTAGCACTAATCCTTCACAAACTTACCACTAAAACTTCACAAAACGTGAACTTCTCCCGTTTTTATCAACAAACTTTTAATCTCGCCATTCACCTTCACTTTCGCCGTACTTCCCTTCATTCCTTTCAAATGCAAGGACGTCACTTTGCCGTCTTTCCAGCTCATGGAAACCTCGAATCCACCGCGGGTTTTCAAGCCGGAAACTGCTCCTTCTGAAGCCCATGCCGCTGGTAAAGCTGGTAATGTTTCGATTAATTCAGGAGTGGATTGAATCAGCATCTCTGCCACTGCCGCTGAGCCACCAAAGTTGCCGTCGATTTGGAATGGAGGGTGTGCGTCGAACAAGTTCGGATAAGTGCCTCCGCCACGGGCATAGTTCACTTTTACGCCGTCTGGTTCTACGTATTTCAATAGTTCGCGGTACATTTTGTATGCGTGATCTCCGTCGCGCAGACGTGCCCAGAGGTTAATTCTCCAGCCTTTCGACCAGCCTGTTGTCTCATCTCCCTTGATCTCTAACGTCTTTTTAGCCGCCGCTGCAATCGTTGGCGTTTCTGCCACCGTCACGTGCGTTCCCGGGTATAAACCGTACAAATGCGACTGGTGGCGGTGTTTCGGATCCGTGTCCTCCCAGTCGAAATACCACTCTTGTAGATTGCCTTTCGCGCCTACTTGATACGGAAGTATTCGGGCCAAAGCCTTTTCTAAAGACGCATGGAAAGCCGGATCTTTTTGGAGGATTTTTTCTGCCGCGATTAAGTCCAAAAACAACTCGCGAATCATCGCCAAATCCGCCGTCGCTCCGTAAGCCGTCGCCCCTTGGTAGCCCGTAGGCGTGATGAATTTGTTCTCCGGCGAAGTGGATGGAGAAGTAATTAAGCGACCATTTTTATCCTCAATTAGCCAGTACAGGCAGAATTCCGCTGCACCGCGCATCAAAGGATAGGCCTTCGCCTCTAAGAATTTCTTGTCCTGCGTGAACAAATAATGTTCCCACAAATGGGTCGAAGCCCAGGTCGCGCCCATCGGCCAGTTCGCCCAGCTCGGATCTCCATTTCCGAAATCCCCAACCGGGTTCGACATCGCCCAAATGTCCGAATTGTGGTGAACCACCCAACCCGGCGCATTGTAAAACGTCTTCGCCGTAATGCGTCCCGTCTTTTCTAGGTTCTCTAGGAAGCCTAAAAACGGCGCGTGCATCTCACTTAAATTCGTATTTTCTGCCAGCCAATAATTCTCTTCGGCATTAATGTTCATCGTGTAATTACTCGACCATGGCGGTTGAATGTGTGGATTCCAAAGTCCTTGCAAGTTCGCTGGAACACTCGGCGTCCGCGAGCTCGAAATCAATAAATAACGCCCAAACTGGAAGTACAAAGTTTCGAGGTAATTGTCCTTCTCGCCTTTGGCATAACGACGTAAACGCTCATCCGTAGGCAGTTCCGGTGCATTATCCGCCGGCAAACTCAAGTTCACGCGCTTGAAATAGGATTGGTAATCCGCTAAATGGCGCGCCAATAATTGCTCCGCACCCTTAAAGCTGGCCGCCTGCAAACGCTTCTCCGACAGCTCGTCTTCGTTCAAACCCTCCTTCGATGGGCTCTTGTCAAAGCCATTAAAACTCGTCGCCATCGTCACTAAAATCGTCGCGTCCGTTCCGCCCACCATTTGTAAGGTCGAATCCGTTCTCACGACTTTCCCATCCGCCGATTGAATCAAAATGTCTGATGCAAAACGCGTGCCTTTGGTATCATCAAACATAATCGGATTCCCTTTCTTACGCACATAATTCGGATCCGCGCGCACCGGCGCCGTCCCTTTCGCGTGCAAGTGATTGATGGTCGATTTAGTCGCGTATTTCAACAGCGACTTGAATTGAACCGTAAAATTCAACCCTTTTTTCTCCTTACTCGTTAAGTGAATGACGAACACATTGTCTGGATGCGAAAAGAAATATTCCTTGCGAATCTCGTTCGTGCCCGCGTGGTAATGCACTGTCGAAACCGCCTTGTCTAAATTCAATTCGCGGCGGTATTCCGTCGGATTCTCGTGATTAAAGTCGACATATAAGGTTCCTAGCGGCGCATAGGACTCGGAGAATTTGCCCTGGATTTTACGGACCAAAGAATCCGCCGCCTTGTAATTCTCCAGACGCAAAGCCTCGCGAACCGCCGGCAAATTTTTATACGCCTCCTTATTCATATAAGGATCCATCGGCTCTCCAGACCACAAAGTCAGGTCATTCAAGAAGATTTTGTCACTCTTAGTTCCGCCAAAAACCGTCGCCCCCTGCTTCCCATTTCCGAGCACAAGCGCCTCTTCAAAATACGTCGCCGGCTTATCGTACCACAATCGCATGGGTTTCTGTTGAGCAAGTGTACTAAATGCTAATAAAGTTAATAGTAGTGTGCGCATCTTTTATTTTTTTATCGCCAAACGGCCCGTGTAGTCAATTCTCTGTAATAAAATCGAAGTCTTTTGCTCTGCGAAATACTCATCCACCGCTTTTCGGCAGCCCTCCCAGTGGCCATAATCGTCGATGATCATAACGCCACTTTCGCTTAATGATGGATATAAATGGATTAATTCGTGCTTCGTTGAAGTGTACCAGTCCGTGTCTAAACGTAACAGGGCGATGGCGCCTGCGGGAACTGTGACAGGAATCGTGTCTTCCACTTTTCCCTCCACGTAGTGGATGTTTTCTGATGGAAAAGCGCTGTTCGACATCGTTAATTTAACGTCGTCTAAGTTTGCCAAACACCAAACCGAAGTCTCCTTCTGGTCCTGGGTTTGCTCGAGCATTAGGTCGGCTTTTTGGCCCCTAAAATCCACATCCTCCGCCGTAGGCTCAGACATACCTTCAAAGGTATCGTATAAATAGAGGTGGCGATCGCTCACCCCACGGTGCGCTAACACCTGCGCCACCATCAGCGATGATCCCCCGCGCCAAACGCCACATTCCACAAAATCTCCCGGAATATGTTGATCGATTACATAATTCGTTGCCTGATACAACGCAAACATCCGCTCCACCGACGTCATCGTGTAGGGCTGGCATTTCTCATAAAAGTTCCAAAAGGTTTTGTCCTGAATATCCGCGTAAGGCCCAGCGGCCTTGCGATCGAATTTAGTGACTTGGTAACCGAATTGTTCAATGAGGTTTAGGAGGAATTTGCGCATAGGAGGTAATTTCTCCTAAAAATAGTAAAAAAATGGTGTCTACAAAATTATGAATGACTCAAGGCTAAATTTTTAATTGTATCAAAATCAGGGACCTCAGGCACAAAACTGTAATATTTAACTCGTTTATCTGATTCAGACGGCACTCTAGTAATGGTTTCTCTAACTCCTGAAATAAGATACAGCTTTAAGTTTAGTTCTTTCAAGATAATATGTCTACGCTGTCGCTGATTTTCTTTTGAAAGCTTCGTTAAGTTCAATAGTTCATTTATTTGCTTTACATCTAGTCCTGAATTATTGGGAGTGTTTAGGATTGCTCTTAGCAATTTTGCCTCGTGCGGATCTAATATATACTGATCACCAGATCTTGCCATTTTATATTTCTGCCTAATTGAAGAATGATTCACCAAGTAGGTAGCTTCCTTTTCTTCAGTTTTTTTTGAATTTATAAGGGTATAAATAACTATTAAACAGAATATTAAAACAAAAAACATGACCAAAGATGTCGTTTCTGAAAATTGCATATTTAGGTTTTTTTAGAGTACTTATAAAGCAAGAAGGCTGAATGACATTTCGATTTAGACCTTACTCACGCGATACAAGTATCATTATTTTAAAATATTTATTCGCTAATTATGCGTTATAACCTTTTTGTATTTATCTACCGGTATTTCTTCTCAAAAATGCATTTCGAAGCCTTGAGGCGTGCAATAATTTGTTATAACTCAATTAACAGATTTGACAGATAATAGAAAGCTTAATTGCAAGATGGATTGGTCCTTGACTTGTTTAGCGAGTGTCGCTATGTGAGTCAAGATGGCGAAGCCGTGCATTATCTTGAGATTCATATTGTGTTCTATCTAGTAGCGTTTGCAGTTTCTTTAATCGTTTCTTTGTTCTTAATCCCTATCTTAATAAAGGTTGCGAATAAGTATAGGGTGTACGATGAACCAGGTGATCGTAAGATTCACCCAAAATCCATCTCGTACTTAGGGGGATTCGGAATTTACTTTGCTGTGGTGCTGGGCTTGTTTGCGGCTAGGCTATTGGATTCTACGATACACTTTGATCCCTCTTTCTTCTTTATCCTTTTCGGGATGACCATTATTTTTCTGAATGGTCTGGGGGATGACTTGTTCGGATATTCTGCTAATCAGAAGTTCTTTGTTCAGTTTGCGATCTGTTTCGCCTTTATAGATTCTAAAGGTGTCATACAGCTTTACCTGCAGGAATTAATTGATTCCTATATTCTCAGCCGCATCATTTTGTCGTTTGCCTTAGTGACCATCATTAATAGCATTAACCTATTAGATGGTATAGATGGCTTAGCGGCCTCCATGGGGATATTCATTACGATTGTATTTGCTGTATTGAATGTATTGCAAGGGAATGATTCCCTAGCCATTCTGGCCTTGTCGCTCTTAGGGGCTTTAGTAGGATTCTTGTATTATAATTTTAATCCTGCCAAAATCTTTATGGGAGACTCCGGCGCATTACTCACCGGGTTTGTCATCGCACTTCTTACGATTTCAACCCCATATAAAGGATTTGTTATCTCGATCAATCATTCCAAGATTCAGGTAATCAATATCATCCTTGCGGCCATCTCATTTCCTGTTTTTGATGTCATTCGCCTATTCTTTCAGCGCTTGATTGCTGGGGCTTCCCCATTCAGTGGAGATAGAAATCATTTGCATCATATTTTAGTGGATTCTGGGGTCACTGTGGTTAAGTCAGTCTTGGTGATTTTAGGGATAGCGATCGCTCAGGTTCTTATTGTGGTTTGTTTGCCTTTCGAGACTTGGCACGGAGTGTTGTTTGTTTTGATAGTGGGATATTTAGTGATTTTAAGAGTTATATCTGTAGTTGTTTCAAGCTTGATTATTTCCAAATAAAATTCAGCTTGTAAGGATAAATATTTGCTTGTTATCTTAGGTTATTTGTAATTCGTAATGAAAAAAAAAATACTTCCGTTAACTAATCTGGTCTATTCAATTGGCTATAACGGTTATGGTAACATTGGAGATGATTTAATGTTTTATTACTCATTTTACAATTCGGATTTTAAAGTAATTTGTAACTCCCGAGATTACAAAATAATTGATGAGATACATATTTCTAATATAAACTACTATTTACAGATACCTTTTACTAAAAATGATGTAATTTTTTTTGGTGGAAACATATTTGTGTTTAGTTCATTATGGTCATATTTTAAAATTATTTATTGGATAATATTAGTATCATCGAGATCTTATTTAAAACGTAACACATATCTAAAATCATTTGGTCTTAATATTGGCGAGTATTCAAAATTTCAGCTTTTTTTAATCGAAATCATATTAAAAAAGTTAGATAAAATAGAATGTAGGGATTTATCAAGTTACAATTTTATTTTAAATAAAAATTTTGCCAATGTTACTTTTAATTATGATATAGTTTTGCATCAAAACTTACTCAAAAAAACTACAAATAAAAGAATTCAAAATAATACTGTTTATTTTTTTATTTCAAGCCAAAATATCAAATCGGAAATTTATATATCTCATTTATTTAAATGTCTTGAAAAAAGATACTCTGTTAAGGTATTGTGTCAAGGTATTGGCGATTTATTATTTTTTAATAGATTGGTTCAAATAAACCCGAGTTTTTCAATATTTTCAGTTGAAATATATAATTATTCTAATCTGAGTAATATTCTAAATGAAATTAATAATTCAAAATTTATATTAACAATGAGATATCATGGCGGGGTAATTGGTGAATCTTTAAAATTAGATTGGGTGCCTTGCAATAGTTCAGCTAAGTTGGTGAATATCAGTTCTACAAAATATATGTTGAATGAAATTCCTTAGTTTATCAATTTTGTGTGCAATAGTTATTTCTTTAGTAAAAATTATTTTACCGAATATTATTGATAATAAAATATATTCTGAAGTTCAAATTTTTTTAGGATATTCAGGAATTGTCTCTGCTGCCGGATTCTCTGCTATTTTAAAAAATAAGCCCAACTTAATTTCAAAGGAAGATATTAAAATTGTTTTTTTTAGATATAATTTTATTTACGCTTCAATCTCAGTTGTAGTGCTTCAATTTTGTTTTGTTTTTTATCAAGAACAAAATATTTTTTTATTTTTCACTATTTTAATTATCGGTGTAGCTTATGATTATTTAAGTCAACATGCACTGCAACATGATTCGTTTTCTCTTGCAGTGAAAAGCGAATTTATTTTATTTGGGCTTTATTTATTCTTAATAATAGGGGTGCCATTAGAGTACATTTTTCTTTTGCTGATTTCTTATATTTTTCTGAATACATATAAGTTCAGATTTGAATACCTAAAAATATATGATTTCGAACAAGAATATTTTTCTTCTCTTATAAGCAATAGTATATATCTCCTATTTCCAGCGCTATTAGCTTTATTTTCAAGTAATTCTGTGGAATCAGCCAATTATATATCTAAATTTTATATTTTCAATCTTTCAATTGCTTTTAATACTTTGGTTTTGAATAAGTTGCTATACTCAAATTCTTTAAAAATTAGGAGTATAGGGTTAATAATAATAATTCTATTATTTATAGAAATAGTTGCTTATTTAGCTGTCTTAAAAATTGATTATTTTTCTATTTTTCGATTTAATACTTGGGAAATTTTGACTGGTTTTTTTTTGATTTTGTCAAGGACAATATATTCTTTTGGATATATCTCTATCAGATTTATTTACAGTAAACTTAAACATATCCAAATTGAATTTTTAAGATTTGCATCTACACTAATATTATTATTTCTATCGTATTTATTTTGTAAAAAATTAGAATTTATTTTTCTTTCGTTTGCTATTCCAAGTTTCCTATTTGGTGTTATTTACCTATTTAACAATGAAAAAATTGCTTTTAGTAGCAGATCAAAAAAGAATTCAGTATAAAGCGCATTTTATTGCTTTTGAAGAACTTTTATTGGATAAATTCTCAGTTGATTCCTATTGTGATAAGTCCGTACATAATAGGAGCTTCAATTTATTAAATAAGTCAATTACAAATTATTCAGTTGTAATTATTCTTTTTCCTTCAATTAAAGCTTTGATCATTGCACTGTATTGTCGGATACGCTTTGTTAAAGTTTATTACTGGTATCATGAACCATTTTCTGGTTTTAAGTCATATTTGGTATCTGGGAATAGTGTTGGTTGGGCTTTATTTTTTTATTTAAAATCATTTTATTCAGATATAATTTCATTAATTGTTAATTCAGTAAGATTTCCAAGTTTAACTTCAGCGAGTAGCTATAAAAATAATTTAATTAAAAATAGTGATTTAGGAATTTGGCCATTATTTTTTTCTAGTAGAGTATCTTATAATAATAAATGTAGATATTTATCCTTTTTAGGTGGTTTAAATCCTGACCACAATATTGAAGGTTTTATTTCTATGGTCGAAAAGAATTCAGATTTGATATTACTTTATAAATGGAAAATTCTTATTGCTACTCGTGACTTTCTTGCTGATTTTTATAGGATTCGTCTAATTAATAGTTGCGTTAATTTTGAAATTATAGATAATAAACCTTTACCTGAGAATATTTATAATGATTATTATTCTTCTTCTTTTTTAATCTGGAATGCATACAATAGGTCTTCACAAAGTGGTGTATTAATTAATGGATTGAGGCATGGTTGTATTCCAATTATAAATTGTAATACATCTTATTTTGATCTTTTAGATAATTGTGGGGTTGATGTTGCCGACATTAAATATGTACTAGTAATGAATGAAGAAGAACTTTTTAAAAGGTCTGAAATATCTTTAGATGCTTTTAAGAAGAATTTCTCAATCATAAAATTCCAAAATCATATTTTATTAGATCTAGTAAATGTATAATCCAAACCTTAAATTATGGATTATGTTCATAATTTTAATTGTTTTATTTTTTCAAATTTTAATCATAGATACCTTAAACTGGCGTAATATGATTGATGTTAAATATTATGTTGAGGCTATTAAATTCAGTAAAACTTTATCTAATTCTTTTATTTCTGGGGCTTTATGGTCTTTTGATTTTGGTTTTGTTTTTTTAAGTTTCTTATTGAATTTTTTTAATTTGGATCCCCATTATTTTATTCCATTGCTTATTTCTTGTTTTATTTTTTTTCCATTATTTAAATTAATTGAACTTTATCCAAGTTTTAATTTTTTCATAATAATTGCTTTAATTTTTAGTTCAACTTATTTTGGTCTATTATTTAATTTGTGGCGTCAGGGAATTTCCATTGCTGTTTTTTATTCAATTTTGATTTATTCAAAAAAGCAATATTTATCAATTTTAGCAAGCATTTTTCATTTTAATTCTTTGTTGCCTCTTGTTTTGACTAGGGTTTTACTTGAATTTAAGGGCAAAAAAATACGCTTGTTTCTCATATTACTATTTTTAATACTAGTTTCACTAATTCCTATTTATTTTCAAAAATTTCATCTAGGGTTAAATATGGCATATGGTAGTATTTATGCTAATAATACTACATATATTAGACTTATTGTTTATTTTCTTATCTGGAAACTTATTTTGTTTTCTTGGAATTATGATTTAGATAACTCTCTTGTTAAAATTAGTGATTATCTAAATAGTTCATTTATTTTTTGTGGGTTAATACTTTTTTTCTATCCTTCTGCAGTTGAACGGTTTTCTCATTTTCAACAACTAGGACTTTGCTACATGATTTTTTTAGTCCCTAAATCACATAATAGATTAAGAAGTTTGTCGTATTTTTTTTCGTTTTTTTTGTTAGTTAGTATATCTTTTTGGGGTTTTTATCACAGTAAAATAGTTGAATTAGTTTTCAGCAATTCTGTTCTAAAATCTTTATTATAGATTTATAGTTTATGTTTTCGGTATTAATATCAGTTTTCAACAAAGAAAATGCTGTTTATTTAGAATCTTCCCTGAAGTCAATTTTAATTGATCAAACTTTACTCTCCAATGATGTTGTAATAGTAAAAGATGGTGTTTTAAATAATGATTTGGATTATATTATTGAAAAGTATTTTAATTTATTCCCTGATGTTTTAAATGTAATTGGTTATTCAGAAAATAAAGGATTAGGGTATTCTTTAAATTTTGGATTAGAATTTTGCAAAAATGATATTGTAATTAGAATGGATACAGATGATGTAGCTCATCCAGAAAGATTTTCTAAGCTTATTGCTTATTTTAATGATCACCCTGAATATGCCTTAATAGGTTCATATATTGAAGAGTTTATAGACCAGATTGGTGATTTAAAACGTAATAGGGTTGTCCCTTTAACTCATGAGATGATTTGTGCAAAAAAAAAATATAGGAATCCTTTTAATCACATGAGTGTTGGATTTAGGAAGTCTATTATTACTGAGTGTGGTGGGTATAAAGAAATGCCTTTTTATGAAGATTATTATTTGTGGTTACGCGTTTTAAATACAAATAAAGGAATGAACATCAATGAATCATTGGTTTTTGCGAGAGTTGGAAATAATATGATATCAAGACGACAAGGGTATGATTTATTTCTGGCAGAGTTAAATTTCCAATGCAAACTTTTAAATAATAAACTAATTTCAAATTTTGATTTTTTTTTTAATTTTTTTCTTAGAGGTATTCCACGTTTACTTCCATTAAATTTTTTAAAGTTTATTTATCATTATTTTCTTCGTATATGATATTAATTATAGGTGGGTCAGGTTTTATTGGTAGTCGACTTTTAATGTTGTTTAAGCATCAAAGTGTTTCAAATTTTGATATAGAAGATTCTTTGTATTTTAATTCCATTACAATAAAAGGAGACATTAAATCTAAGGAGTCTATTCAAATTCCAGGGAATGTTAAAACAATTGTTTTACTTGCTGCCGAACACCGAGACGATGTTTCCCCTGCTTCTTTATACTATGATGTGAATGTCCAAGGGACTAAAAATGTACTAGAAAAAATGGATGAATATGGAATTAAAAATCTGATTTTTACTAGTACGGTAGCTATTTATGGTTTAAATAAGGACCATCCAAATGAAGAACATATCCCTGATCCATTTAATGACTATGGAAGAAGTAAACTAATGGCTGAGAATTTAATTAAAGAATGGTTTGAAAAGTCACCTAAAGGTAAATCTGTTACCATTATTAGACCTACAGTTGTTTTTGGTGAACATAATAGAGGGAATGTCTACAATTTAATTAAGCAAATATCTGACAGGAAGTTTATTATGATTGGTAATGGAAATAATAAAAAATCTTTAGCGTATGTAGGGAATATTGCTGCGTTTATTAAACACCGTGTAGAAACTGGAGTTCCAGGATTCGATATTTTTAATTATGCAGATTCTCCTGATTATTCCATGCAAGTATTGGTCAAAAAACTAAGTAATTATCTACAAGTTAATTATGTTAAATTTTCAATTCCTTACATTGTTGGCCTTCTATCAGGAATTGTCTTTGACTTATTGGCATTTATTCTGCGAAGAAAACTTCCTATTTCATATGTTCGCGTTAAAAAATTTTGTGCTAATACGCGATATAATGCGACTAAAGCGCATAATGAGTTCGATGCTCCTTTTTCACTCGATGAAGGTTTTGAAAGAACTATAAATAATGATTTCTCGTCAAGAAAGTAATTCTTTTCAATATATTCAACGGCTTATTCAATCCTAGAACGTAAGTAATCGCCCTTTCTAGTTATTTTTTTAATACTTATTTACTCAATCATGAAACATCTGATTCGATACCTTTTTGCCGTTATTTTCCTTTTTCAAATTGCTGAAACCCACGCTCAGTCTGTAAGTCCTCAAGCGATGAGTCAAGCAAAAACTCTTCTTTCATCGAGAGGGCTAAACGAGGGAGAAGTTTTGGCAAGATTAAAATCAAGAGGATTGGATGTGGAGAATATGACTGAAGCAGATTTCTTAAAAAACCGAGGTACGATTGAGCAAATAGTAGCTGAGTTAGAATCTGAGAAAAAGGGGAAGTTAACGGGTCCAGTTAATATGACGAACAAGCCTATTGAGGTAATAAGTAAAGAGATGCCTGAAGCTAAATTAGACACATTAAAAAAGGTAGTTCCTGATCAAGTTTTAAAGCCTACAGTCGCTACGCCCACATTACCTCCATCAGATATTTATGGCCACAAGATTTTCCGCGATAATTCACTTGAAATCTACAGAACCTCTAAAGATGCGAGTCCTCCGGATTCTTATATTTTAGCGGCTGGGGATAAAATCAACATTGTGATTTTTGGAAAGTCACAAGCGGATTTACAATATGAAATTAATAGTGCGGGCTTTATTCAACCTACGAATATGCCTAAGATATTCTTAAGTGGATTGACTTTAAAGCAAGCTAAAAATTTGGTTGCGCTACGCTTTTCTACTTTCTATTTCTTTAACAAGGATCAATTTGCCTTAACACTTAATACGTCCCGGACGTTGAATGTGAATATTTTTGGTGAGGTAGAGAAAGCTGGGTCTTTTACCACTTCTGCTTTAAACACGGCATTGAATGCGCTATCCGCGAGTGGTGGACCTACGAATTTTGGAACCGTTAGAAGTATTCAAATCATCCGGGGAAATGTTAAGAAGATATTGGATGTTTATGCGTTCATGCGGAATCCTATTCTTCAATTTGATTTTTATCTTCAGAATAATGATATAATCTACGTAGCTCCTGCTCAGAAAGTGGTAAGCCTAAACGGTGCTGTTAACCGTCCTATGCGTTATGAATTAAAAGGCAAGGAAGGTATTACGGAGTTACTAGATTTTGCGGGGGGGATTAAAACGGATGCCTTGACTGATTTCATTCAATTGCAGCGTTTTGAGAATAACATAGCTGTCATTAAAGATTACCCTTTAAAGGAGATTTTAAGCGGTCGTTTAAAACTAGAATTGCTAAATGGCGATGTGATTACAATCAAATCGATTAATAGCGAATTGAAAACGATTGTAAAGGTTTCTGGTGCGGTTGATTATCCTGGCAATTATGAATTAGGGAGTACTAAAACAGTAAAAGAACTCTTAGCAAAAGCAAAGCTAAAGCCAGAGGCTAAGACGGATCAAGCTTTTATTTTAAGAAAGCGCCTAGATCAAACAAGCGGAATCATCGCGATTAATATTACAGAGGTATTAAAAGGCAAGCTGAATTATGCTTTAGAAAAAGAAGACTCATTAGTGATTTTCGATCAAGCGAGGTATACAGATCAGTTTAGTATTTCAGTACTAGGCGAGGTGCGTAATCCATTCGATCGAAATTTTAGATACGATGAATCACTGACAATTCAGGAGGCTATTGATTTAGCAGGCGGTTTAAAGAATACGGCTTTGGCATCCGGCTACATCTACCGCACCAGTCCTTTTAACTTAAAGAGAACGGTCTATATCCCTGTGAATCTGATGGATAAATTGGCACCTAAATTAAGCCCTGGGGATAAACTCGTTATTTTAAATAAAGACGTTTACGAAATAGACGCCACCATTAATCTAGTAGGCGAAGTGAAGTCCCCTGTTAGTATACGTTTCGATTCCACCCTATCAGTTAAAGATTTATTAAAACTAGCCGGTGGATTTAATCTTGCATCAGATCTAAATAACATCGATTTATTTAGGCTGAATTTTAAAAACAATGATGCGCCAGAGAGAGAACGAATCAGTATTTCAGTCGATAAAGATTTCAACTTAAAAGGGGAGTCACCGGGTTCCTCACTACAGCCTTATGATTTACTAGTAGTCCGTAAAATTCCTGAATTTCAATTAAATGAGCAGGTGGAAATTAAGGGTGAAGTAAATTATCCAGGCCCCTATGTCCTTAAAAACAAACAGATGTATTTTTCTGATTTGATTGCAGAGGCTAAAGGTTTTACATCTTATGCTGATCTAACGAATGTCTCCCTAATTCGTTATCAGAACAATGATGGGATCTTAGTTTTTGATGCTTCTAATGCAATGCGTGATAAACATGCGATAGGAACAGATCCCATCTTGCAACCCGGGGATTATATCAATGTACCATTTATTTTGAACACCGTTAAAATAGATGTATTAGGCACTAAATATATTCTGCCTAAGGATCAAACTCAATTAGTTGTCAACTTTCAAGGTTACAAAAAAGCGAATTGGTACATCAATAATTATGCGGGAGGTTTTAGCCCAGAAGCAGATAAATCCAGTATTCGAATCACCCGTGAAAATGGAACAGTGCTCAGAACGAAGCAACTCCTAGGTTTAATTAATCGATATCCTCGCGTCTCTTATGGAGATAAGATTTCCCTTTCTTACAAGGTAGAAAAGCCGAAGGACGAGAAGAATGGTAAGCCGTTCGATTGGGAGAAATTTATGAATAAAATTCTAGCAGTAGCTACGTCTGTTGCCTTAATCACACTCTATACTAAATAATGGATCAAAGAAAGCAAATCCAAGAAATAGACCTGCTCGCCATCCTAAGTAAGTTACTAAAGGCGCGCAGCTTCGTCATTAAATTAACAGCTGCATTTATGATTGCAGGTGTAGTTATATCTTTTTTATTACCTGCTAAATTCTCAGCTGGCAGCACCTTTGTCCCTATGCTTTCTTCGGACTCTAAATCAAGTGGATTGTCAGGTTTAGCTTCTTTAGCAGGGATCGACTTAGGGGGTGCCATGGCTGGCAATGATATCGCTCCTAATCTTTACCCCGAAATCATTGCTAGTATCCCGTTTAAGAGAGAATTGTCAATAATTAAGGTTCCTTATGAAGGGAAGTCAATTACTTTCAAGGAGTATAGTTTAAACAAGAATTTGGGTTTTATCGCTGGGTTTAAAAAATATACCCTAGGCTTACCCGGTCTTCTTGTGCGGACTATTTCCCCTACCGCATCTTTAACAGCCTCAGATGCAAACTTGAAAAATTCATTACTCTTTGTAAATCAAGAGGATTTTCTTTTTTACAACTCCATGGATCAATTGATTTCTATCAATGTTGACTTAAAGGAAGGTTTCATCGAATTAAATGTAGAATTAGACGACCCAGTAATTGCAGCTGTTATCGCTCAAAATGCGCAAGAGATTTTACAAAAAAAGGTAATCGAGTTTAAAGTCAAACATGCAAAGGAAGTTCTACAGTATAACAAGGAACAATACAAAATCAAGAAGGCCTTATTGTATGCAGCACAAGATCGATTAAATGGATTTAAAGACAATGCCATTTTTTTCAATCCTACGGCTATGCAGACCCAAACATCTCGTTTAGAATCCGAATACACGACGGCTAATATGGTGTTTTTAGAGGTTGCGAAACAGTTAGAACAAGCTAAGCTTCAAGTCAGCAAGGATACACCCATTTTCTCTGTCCTAAAACCAGTCGTAGTGCCTAATGAAAAGTCAGGACCTAAGCGTCTTATGATTATTGTTATCTGGAGTTTTATCGGATTTATGATTGGCTCAGGAAAAGTGCTGCTGGGGGACAGTATCAGTGAAATCATTGAAAAATTGAAATAAGATTCATTGAGTTTTTTAGTTAATTTTTTTCGAAAGAAAGTTACTTCGAAAGCGTCACCGTTTGATTTTCTGGAAGTAGATATTCATAATCAAATTCTACCCGGTTTAGATGATGGATCTCAAGATGCTAGTTTAAGCATCTCCCTATTAGTGGAATTGAAAAAATTAGGTTTTAATTCGGTCATTTCATCCCCTAAAACAATAAATCAACGATTTCCTAATACCCCAAAGTCAATTTTAAGGAGTTATTCTTCCTTCATAAGTACCATCGATTTATCAAATCGGTTACTACCTGATTATATTCCACCTGTTTCACTTTATACACTAGACTCAGATTTCTCTTTTATCAGAAAATCAGGGGAATTATTAGCTACAACAGATAATTACGTTTTAGTACAATTTGTGGATTCGGTTGCCCTTTCTTTTATGGAAGCTGAGATTGTTGAGTTAATCTATGCGGGATATAAACCCATTTTAATTCATCCAGAAAGATATATTTCTCTACATGGTAATTCTCCCTATTTTGAGTCATTAGTCAGTCGTGGATGCCATTTAGGGTTAAGTCTTTTGAGCCTTCAAGGGGTGTATGGGAATGCAGTACAAAAAATGGCGTATAAGTTATTAGAAAATCATTTGTATGCATTTGCAGGTACAGGGATAATGCATAGTGGTCATATTAAAGACCTCAAGGCTTTGGCAGATAATACCAGACTAATGAATAAAATTATCGATTATCCATTTCTAAATAATTCTCTTTCTAAACTATGATACTATTTTCTAAATTAGCTCGATTAGGTGATTTGAGGCAGTATTCCTTAGATGAACTGAAAGTACACTTAAGTAAGTGGAAATTTCAATTTATTGTGGAAGAAGGGCTTGTTGTAGCCGAATGGTCGAATACATTTTCTAGTCTAAAAGCACTTTACAGTTTAGAAGGTGAATTTATTCAAATTGTAGAGGAGCGATGGAAATGGTTTTTGTTTAAGGAGAAGGTTTTTAGGAGAAGTAAAAATTATTAAGAACAGAGATTTGTTTACAAAACCCCGCTTTTAGTGGGGTTTTGTTTTTTATAAATGTTTGGGTTTTTATCATTTCCGTGGAAGAAATTGTGGAATAATTTCCTGATTTCACCTAAAACAAACAAAAAACCCTTCCTAAATAAATAGAAAGGGTTTCTGTTTTCATTGAAGTGGTAGATCCCGGACTCGAACCGGGGACACACGGATTTTCAATCCGATGCTCTACCAACTGAGCTAATCCACCTCAATTCCCCGTGTTAATCGGGAGTGCAAAAATAAGTATAATTTTATTTAATCCCAATCTTGGCTTAAAAAAAACAAAGAAATCTCGCGAAGCGGGGATTTATTCCCCGAAAAGTCCGCTTGATAAATAGCGATCTCCGCGGTCGCAAATGATGCAGACGATCACACCTTCCTCTAACTCAGTCGCTAAGCGTAAGCTAGCCAAAACACTGCCGCCACTGCTCATGCCTCCGAAGACGCCTTCGACTTTAGCAAGTGCCTGTGTCATCGCGGTTGCATCTGCTTCCGAGATGTCCATCACGCGGTCTACACGAGACGGGTCATAGATCTTAGGTCGGTATTCGATAGGCCAGCGGCGGATGCCGGGGATTTTAGAGCCGTCTGTGGGCTGGCAGCCTACGATTTGGATGGCTGGATTTTGTTCTTTTAAGTACATCGACGTACCCATAATGGTGCCTGTAGTCCCCATAGAACTCACGAAGTGAGTGATTGTGCCATTCGTGTCGCGGAAAATTTCGGGTCCTGTCGTTTTGTAATGGGCTAAATAATTATCTGGATTCTCGAACTGATTCAACATAAAGAACTCACCTGAGGCTGCCTTTTCAACGGCATAGTCACGGGCTGATTCGATGGTTTCCGTCAGCGTTACGGTAGCGCCAAAAGCCTCCATCGTCAACACGCGTTCGCGCGTAGAATTCGCTGGCATCGCTAATTCGATTTCAATATCATATAAACGGGCAATCATCGCTAATGCGATTCCCGTGTTACCGGAAGTCGCTTCGATGAGCTTCATCCCGGCCTTTAATTCACCGCGCTGGATGGCGCCTTCGATCATATTTTTCGCGGCACGGTCTTTGACCGAACCTCCCGGATTATTTCCCTCTAGTTTCCCGTAAATCTTCACGTTCGGGTTTGGGTTCAAGCGCGATAATTCGACTAAAGGCGTGTTTCCGATTAAATCTAACAGCTGGCTCATATTAATCTTGGATAACTTTGACGTTCTCTTGGTGGTAAATCTTTGTATTGGCCGGCACGCTGCGCGTTAACCAGACGTTTCCGCCTATGATAGAGTCTTTTCCTACAATCGTTTCGCCGCCTAAAATGGTGGCGCCGGAGTAGATGACTACGCCGTCTTCGATGGTAGGGTGACGCTTCGTGGAGGCCATCGATTTGTCGACGGAAAGGGCCCCTAGGGTGACGCCTTGGTATAATTTGACGCGTTCGCCAATGACGGTAGTTTCCCCAATCACGATTCCGGTGCCGTGGTCCATGAAGAAATAGCGACCGATGCTGGCGCCGGGGTGGATGTCGATGCCGGTTTTGGAATGCGCATATTCTGTCAAAATCCGCGGAATCAATGGCACTTTCTCCTGGTGCAATCCGTGCGCTAAGCGGTAAAAGGCTAGGGCATAAAAGCCCGGATAGGTACGAATCACCTCATAGGAAGTGGTCGCCGCCGGGTCGCCCGCCACCATGGCTTCCACGTCCGTTTGCAAGAGGTCGTAGATGGCTGGAATTTGGTCTAAAAAGCGGTGCGCAATGACCGCCGGATCTTCTGAAAGCTGGTCTTTCATCGAATACAACAGACTTTCTAAGCCATTTTCGATGCTTTCCCAAACGGCTTTCAACTCATCTGTTGTATTAAAATGCCTGCGCGTTTGCTCCGGAAAAAGTGTCAAAACGATTTTCGTGAACAACTTTTTGATGTCAGACGTCGCCGGGAAAGGGGGCGTCTGCTGGTGTTGGGTTACTATTTTGTCTAAAAAGTCCTTAGGAAGCATGGTTTAAAAGTAATTCGGTTTGTTCGATCGGGTCTAGCGTGCGGACTTCGATGCGGGTGATTTGGGATTCGTCGCGTAATTCAAGGCCGTACATATAGGCCTTGTCGTAGTAATGCAGGGTGATTTCGGCGACTAAACTGAAATCCCCGGCTTCTAACGCTTCCATCGCGATGGCGTAGCGGTCCAGGCCTAAGCGTTTTTTTATTTTCCCCAAAGCTTTGGCCAAATCCTCCTTCGGATACGACGCATACACGTTCACTAAATGCGGCAAGCGGTAGACCGGTTCGATGTCTAAAAACACCACAGGGGCCGCGCGAAGCTGATTGTACAGCGGAGCCCCCATAAAAACCTGACCAATGTGGCGACTTTCGTCCTCCACCCAGATCTCCCGGCTATAATCAAGTCCACTCAACACGCGGTGCACTTCATTCTCAAAATGCTCACTCGTAGGCTGCTCCGCCAGGCCTAAATGCCCAAAAGCCGACCCCCGATGGTGCGCCAAACCTTCTAAATCCAAGACCTGATGACCTCTTTTCACTAACTCTGGTAAGATTTCCGTCTTCCCTGATCCTGTCTTTCCACCCAAAACGCGGAAGGGAATGGGTTGATCAAAAATGGCCAATACCTCATTGCGATAGGCCTTATAGCCGCCCACGAGTATTTTTACCTTAATCCCGGCCGTCTCAAAAAGCCAAGCCATACTGCCGCTTCGCATCCCCCCGCGCCAGCAGTGGACGAGGACGGTGTTGTCGACGGCTAGTTTTTTGGCCTTTTTCACCCATTTCGCGAGTTGTGGACCCACGTATTCCAAGCCTAATTCTATCGCCTGATCTTTGCCTTTTTGCTTATAGCAAGTACCCACAGCGGCGCGTTGGGCATCGTCAAAAATAGGGAAGGAAATGGCCCCGGGAATCCGTGCCCGCGTATATTCGCCAGGCGATCGTACATCGAGCACCGGGTATGTTTTGGCGGCTTCGAGGAAGTCTGACGGACTCAGTTTTTCGGGCATTATAGGGTTATTTCGTAGAATTCGAAGTTCAGAGGATCGAATATCTGTAGTAAATCGTGTATAAAATCAGGGTGGTCACTTGCGAATTCGAGGAAGTTCGTGTGGCGCTCCTGCCATTCTCCCGTAGGGAATAACGCTTCTTTTAGTGCCAAAACCTGTCTCACCTCATCCCCCTGATTACGCTCTTCCGCGCGCTTTAATTTTTTGGCTAACCGCTCCAAGCCTTTTGACCAGCGTGCCTGTTCTGCGTGCACACTAGCTTCTAAAGTAGGATCGATGGCTTTTGCCCTGGCGGCTAGTTCCGCTAAAATAGGCTGTAAGGCTTGCGGTTCACCGACTGTATCTAGCTGATGCGTTGAGCGTCCCGCCACAAAATCGCGTCGTAGTGCTAATTCGTTTTTAAACAAATCCGCTAAACTCAGGCCTAATTTCTCCGCTTTCTCCGCCTGCTTCTGCGTCTTCACGATCGCAAAATTACGCGGTAACAAAATAGGGAAAGGGACCTGGTGTAAATCGAATATACCTTTTAGTTGCAACCAATACGCCACCTCTGCAGGACCACCGATGTAGGCCAGGTTAGGTAAAATTGTTTCTTGGTACAAAGGTCGTAAGATCACATTCGGGCTGGCTTTGGTGATGTCCACTGAATCCCCCGTTTCCAAACGAACGCGATCATTTTCCGTTAATTCAAATAGGTTCACCGGACGCGCCGAAACCTGCGTCTTGTAGCCTAAGGCCTCTAATTTTTCTGTGGTGGCACGTACGATAGGTTCGTGCACTTGTTGTTTCAAATCCGCTTCCATGATAGGAGCGAAAATCGACTTTAATCGCGCATCATCTGCATCGAGACAAACGAGTCCCTCATCACCGAAAAGCGCGTGCATATACATCCTCACTGCTTCCGAAAGGTTTTTTCCTTCCGAATAAGCCTTGTCGAAGATCTCGTTTCTAAACGGAAT
>CANFWR010000031.1 GCA_947450865.1 Cytophagaceae bacterium | reverse complement strand
AACCCATCTTTTGGGGGTTGGGGTGGTCGATTCGCAGTGGCGAAGGGAAATCGGTATCGATTTGAAGACAACGAAAAGGCAGCCGATTTTAATCCGGAGACGGAGAAATTAGACATTTCTTATTCCCAAACCCGCTGGTTAATCGCCGCGCAAGAAGACTTTGCAGCCCGCGCAGATTGGTGTGTGAAATCATACAAAGAGGCGAATCACGCGCCACAGATTACCGTGAAAGAGGGCACTTCGATTAAGGCAAAAGCAGGAGCTCGAATTGCACTTCATGTCACGACGGGAGATCCGGATGGGAACGAAGTAAAGTTGAGGGTTTGGCCTTATCCAGAAGCAGGATCAGGAAAAGCGGATGCAACACTAAATGACGGCCTGATTACCATCAAAGTACCAGCGACCGCAAAAAAAGGCGACACCTTTCACGTCGTGGTGGAGGGAACCGATACGGGTTCGCCGGCTTTGACGAGGTATAGGAGAGTGGTGGTGAAGATTAATTAAGCCTCCTAGCAATTCCAGGAGGCTTAATAACCATTTTATAGAGAATGACGCAATGTAATGCCATAAGTTCTAGGGTCACCTAAGACTGCGGCATATTGACCTGCGTTACCGCCGGCTGGCAATAATTGTTCGAAGTAGTTTTGGTCTAAGACATTTCTACCCCAAATCGAGATGCTCACCCCTTTCGCTGCTCTGAAACCAATGCGTGCGTTTAATAAAGAGTAGCCTTCAATGTTCAAGTATTTCGATGGAGTTGCGCTAGAAGAGAAACCGGAGCGAGCGTAGTCATCGACTGCGATGTAGAACTCCCCTGTTTGGCCTAGTAATTTTGCCACATTCGTATATTCTGCCCCAAATGATGCTGCCCATCTAGAAACTCCTGGCAAATCTTGTCCAGAGATGTCTTTAAAGAAAGCAGTTCCTCCCGTTTCCTCTAAAGGTACTGGCGCATTTTTGAAGGACGTATAAATCGCTTCGGTGTAAGCTAGATTACCATAGAACGAGAAATGTTTTGTTAAACTTACTGTTCCATCCACTTCAATTCCACGTACCCGAACACCTTCTGCATTCGCTAAATAACCACGGTTAACCGCTGGATCTGGTGTTTGGACTAAGGTCTGGTAATCTGTAATGTCCGTATTGTAGGCGGTTAAATTAAAGGTGGTGTTTACACTTGGACGAGTCTTTAAGCCAATTTCAACATGCTTTGTCCCTTCTGGGCGAATCGTCGCAAGGTCTAACATGGGTTGTCCATTCAACGTAGGCAATCCGCCTAAATTCAGACCTACCGGTTTGTATCCGGTCGAATAAGTCACAAATGAATTAAAGTTTTTCGATCCTTTGTAAGATAAAGTCACTTGGCCAGAGAAATTGCGATCAGATACATCCGCATTGAAAGCTTGATCAGAATACACTGATTTTTTCAAGGCGATCAAAGCCGCATCCGTTGTTTGTAATCCGCCGTAGGTGGTACGGCTATAAGTCAAATCTTTCGCGTCGTAGTTATAGCGAAGACCAGGCATTAGGCTAATTTTGTTGGTTAAAGCGATGTCTAACTGACCGAAAACAGCAGCGGAAAGTGTGTTCAAATTCGAACGCGTTTTGATCCCGTATCCATCTAATAAACCTGGCGTTTTCCAAAGTGCGCTCGTCGAACTTTGGTTAAATCTCCAAGCAGCAGAACCGGCCTCTTCGGTTTGATCAGGATTTGATTTTATATTTTGGCCAAAAACAAAGGCTCCAAACACCGCGCTCAATTTAGAAGAGAATGTTCCTGCCCATCTGACTTCCTGTGACCATTGTTCCTGATAGGACGAAGCAGCGGATATTTTTAAGGCTTGTAAACCCGTGAAATCGCGGTCATTCGACGGATCCCAATTCCAGTAACGCCAAGCCGATGTCGCCGATAAGGTTCCCGGTCCTAATTGAATATCAGCATTCAGGGAGATCCCCCCTAAGTCCTGATTCGAGCGCCAAGGCGTATCGTGATCGATCAACCGGTCGAATGGATTGCGCGAAGGCAAGGTATAATTCAAGTCCTTAATAATGTTGTCAAATTGACGATACGAAGCACGCAAAGTAGGAGCGACACCTGCAAAAACTTGGGCATATCCGTTCGGTCTTTGTTCTGTAAAATCTCCAATCAAAGTGAATTTCGCTTTCTCAGATGGCACAAATAATAGTTGCCCACGAACCCCTAAGTTATTTAAATCATTCACTTTTTGCTGGGTCGCCACGTTGTACAATAATCCGTCACGCTGCGTTCCAGAGAAGGAAATACGAGCAGCCAATGTCTTACTCAAGGGACCCGTGATACTGGCTTTGGCCTGAATAAAACCGTAATTACCATAGCTCAATTCAAAGTTCGCACCAGGTGTGAAACTCGCTTTTTTAGTCGTCACATTAAAGTTCCCGGCCGTCGTATTTTTACCAAATAAGGTTCCTTGAGGCCCACGCAAAACCTCCACTTGCTCGATGTCCACAAAGTCCATCGTCGTCGCTGCCGGACGTGCATAATACACACCATCCACGTAGAAACCCACACCCGGATCAATACCGTCATTCGTTAATCCAAACGTCGTTCCCAAGCCACGAATGCTCAAAGAGGTGTTACGCGGGTTCGAGGAATACAATTGAACCGATGGAATAAACTCCTTTAAACGGTTCACGTTAAATGATCCCGTCTCAGCCACTTTCGCGCCACCGATAACGGTGATCGGAATAGGCACATCCTGCACTGCTTCTTTTCTACGACGAGATGTCACCACAATTTCTTCTAGTTCTTTCGTCTCCTCTTTTAGGTAAATCGTCACAGGCGTTCCTTCCGCCACATACTCTTGTTTCTGGTAGCCCACGAAACTTACGACTAAGGAGTAAGGAAATTTTTGGCCGGTTTGGAAATAGAAGTGACCTTCCGCATCCGTGATCACGCCGTGCGTGGTTCCTTTGATATAAAGAGAAACGCCAGGGATAGGTTCTTTTGTTTTTTCATCTAATACCTGACCACTTAATGTCGAGTTGATGGTTGATTTTACTTGTTGGCCAAAAGCCGTAGCCGTCGAAACTGCCAGGATTACTAGGAGGGTAAAAAACTTATTCATACTCAGCGGGTTATATTTTGCTTTACACTATAAACTCTACCGATTTAGTAGATTGTGGTGCAAATGTAAAACGCTTCTGAATTAAATGCAAATAAAATTTTCAAGTTTTTTTTCGACTTAAAGAAAATTAGTTGAAAAATTTGTCTTTAAATGAAATAGAGCTAGTTTTGCAAACTCTATAAATATGATAGATTTTATAGATTTAAAAATCGAGATATGAAAAAATTACTATTCTTCGCCTTGCTGCTGCCCATTTTATCCAGCGCCCAAAACACGTATCCACGGGTGGCAGGACACGTAGGAATCGTTCATCCCCTGGTTGCTTTTAGCTCAGATGGGACGGAAACAAATTTTGGAAGTAGCTACCGCGTAGGGTTTCCTATGGCAATTAATGTGTGGAAAACGGATAAGATGGGTTTCTCTCTGGAGGTAATTCCTACCATCAAGTCTGAAAATGGAAGTAGCAAAGTCTATAATGTGACTTTCCATCCCGGGATCTTGTACCGTCTTTCCCACGATTTGACATTTGTGGGGCGTGCGGCATTCGAGACAAATGGGCGCTATGGAGTCACGCCAGTTTTCAACCAGGTTATTAAACGAAATAAAAATTCGAACGTTTATATTGCCGTTCCCTTACCTATCCGATTCGGGAACGACAAACCTACGTCTGTGGGGGTGAATGTACAATTTGGTGTTTCCTTCTAGCTAAATAGGAAGTAGGCCACCGCCAACGTCACAAAGACATTAAATAACTGGGCGATTAAGAAGGCATATAAAGGCTTCTTTCCTTCCTTCGAGAATAGGTCTGAGAATTTGGTTTCCAAACCGATGCTCGTAAAGGCTAAGGCAAACCAAAGTCCTTGCAAAGCCTTGAATCCTCCTTTAACCGATTCTATCGTTTCCGATGAAATTACGAATGAGAAAAGCAACGATGCCGCGATGAATCCCAAAACGAACTTAGGGAAACGTTCCCAAATAATCGATCCCGTAGGCTTCGCTTCTTGCACTGTAGCTGATTGATTGTTCGTCACCGTCCAGTAGATGGAAATCGCAAAAGCGGCGAATCCTAATAACACGTTTTGGGAGAATTTAACGATGGTCGAAATCTTCAAGGCCTCCTCGCCCACCATCGTTCCAGATGCGATTACCGCACCAGTTGTGTCAATAGTTCCGCCTAACCAAGCGCCGGTAACGGCTTGCGAAAGACCCAAGGCCTGCGCAATAAATGGTAAAAAGATGATCATCGGTATCGCTGTAATCAAAACGATCGAAATGACATAAGAAAGCTTTTTCGAATCACCTTTAATGGCTCCAGACGTCGCAATCGCGGCTGAAACGCCACAAATAGAAACCGCACTGGAAATCATGATGGCGAACTCTTCGTCGATGCCCATTTTTTTGGAGATCCAAAAGGCAAAGTACCAAACCGATATCACCACCACCAAAGCTTGAATTAATCCGAGCGATCCTGCTTTTAAAATGTCACCAAAAATCACGCTCGTACCTAATAAGATCAACCCAATTTTAACGAACAATTCCGTCGAAAGGGATTCGGTTAACCACGCCGGAAGCGTGAAGAAATTACTCAAAACTAACCCGATGGTTAAGCTGAAAATCACCGCTTCTAAGTTCCAATTTTTCAAGAATGCGTTGCCGGCTAACACTAAAGCAAGTGAAGTAAGCACGAAAACAATGGGAAATCCTTTCAGGGTTCCTGACACACTTTTGCCCAGAACACTTGACGCGAGAACTGCAATGATATAGGTGAAAACGAATATCTGACCCAGCTTTACTAGGTTACCGGCCGTAATGACCTTTTCGGTTAAATCGCTAGTAGTCTCCCATCCGAAAGAGGGTGATGGAATTTTTACTCCTAATAATGCCACTCCGATGATGATAAATCCAAAAAGGACTACCGTCCAATCTTCTGTAAATAGGCTCTTCTTCATTATTTCGCTGGGGTAATTACAATGTTTCTATATTCTACTGGACCGTGATCGCCTTGCATCATGATGGGACCCGGAGCTGCTTCGTCGCTGTCCATCGCACCGCCTGTGATGCCGGGGATGTTTTGTTCGACGATGACTTTTTGGCCATTCAAGGTGACTGAAACCTTGCGTCCCACCAAGGTGATATCATAGGTTTGCCATTCGCCGGAAGGTTTTGCTGCCTGAATTAGCGGATCAATAAACCCATAAATACCGCCTAAATAAATGCTGTAGGGCGCTTTTCCGTAACTGTCTTCCACCTGAGCTTCATAACGGCCACGCAAGTAGACGCCGCTATTACTTCCTGAAGGCAAACGGAATTCGATGTGTAATTTGAAGTCATTGAATTTTTGATCCGTGCAAATATTCGCGCCTGATTCAGGGCTTTTCAAGGCACCATTTTCAACAATCCATTGGTTTTTTTTGGTCCCCAACGTATGCCAACCTGTTAGATCTTTTTCGTTAAATAGCGTGATCGGCTTATCCCAAACTGGTTCCGAATTTCTCCATAAAGTGGGGGCACGAACGCCCGTAAAGGCCATCGCTATGCCGCTTGGCTTTATAATCGTTCCGGATAATTTACCGTCTTTCAAATCGCCTTCGAATGACATGTATGGATCAAACTTATCCCATTGTGGTGGAATCTTGAAGGAGATGTGTCCGTCTTTATAGAACACTTCTGAGATAGGACGAGCGGATCCGCCATCCCCTACGAAGCGACCCGTTAAAGTTTTAAGTCCAGAATGACGAACTTCTAACCAAGATGGCGCTATAGAAACTCCGCCGTTTCGATTTTCCATGGAAACATTTAAATCCCACGCCCCTTCTAGAGGATGGTGCTCATCTTGTGCGAATGCACTTCCAGACAAGGCTAACAAAGCAACCAATAATTTTTTCATAGTCTTACGATTGAACCGCCTTCATCTGAGGCGAAATAAAATGAATCAATAACCACGCGAACAAATACGCGCAGCCACAAGCCACAAATATAACATTATATCCGGCTGACAAGGCCTGGTCTGCCTTGTAGGAATCTAAAATGACCCCAATAATGTAGGGGAAAATCACGCCTCCTAGCGAACCCGCTAAGCCACCGATTCCCACGACAGAACTGACCGCATGTTTGGGAAACATATCCGAAACCGTCGTAAAAATGTTCGCAGACCAAGCCTGGTGCGCGGATGCCGCGATGGAAATTAAGAATACAGCCTGCCAAATATCCGTCGCCCAGCGGGCCCCAATAATGGGTACCGCACAGAGCGCAAAGAAGAACATCGAATACTTCCGTGCTTTGTACACCGGCCAGCCTTTCTTAATAAAATAACCCGAAATATAGCCTCCGCCAATACTCCCGATGGATGTGCACGTAAACAAAATCGCTAAATGCAAGCTTGGCTTTTTCAGGTCAAGCGCGAAAGTCGTGGAGAAATAAGAAGGCAACCAAAACAAGAAAAACCACCAAATGGGGTCCGTAAAAAACTTGCCTACGATGAAGACCCAAGTTTGGCGGTATCCGAAAAGTTTACTCCAGGCGATGGGTGCTACTTCGGTCACGTCTTCCTCCACGTTTTGAATGTGGGCTAATTCTTCTGGAGTAACCGAAGTGTGTTTTGATGGAATCTCATAAAATACCCACCACAAAGCCAACCACACAAACCCAATGGCCCCTGTAATAATAAATGCTTCTTGCCAGCCATACGCTCCTAAAATCCAAGGCACCATAATGGGCGCAACCATGGCTCCTATGTTTGCGCCGGAATTAAAAATACCCGTCGCTAAAGCTCTTTCTCTTTTAGGAAACCACTCCGCCACCGTCTTTATCGCCGCCGGGAAATTTCCTGCTTCACCAGCTCCTAAAGCGGCGCGTGCCGCGCCAAACCCGAACGACGTTTTCGCCAAAGCATGTGCCATCGCCGCGAACGACCAGATGACGATGGATATGGCGTAACCCATTTTGGAACCAATCTTATCGATCACTTTCCCAAAAGCCAACAATCCGATCGCATACGACGCCGTGAAACACATCACGATGAAACTATAATCGGTCTCCGACCAGTTCAATTCCTTCTCCAGCGTGGGCTTCAATAAGCCGATCACCTGGCGATCCAAATAGTTAATCGTCGTCGCAAAAAACAAGAGGGCGACCACCACCCAGCGGTAATTTCCTTTCATTAGAATCCGATTGAATTCCCGCCGTCAACCGGGATTGAGACGCCTGTAACGTAATTTGATGCATCCGAAGCCAAATAAACCGCCGCCCAACCGATGTCTTCCGGTTTCCCGAAATAGCCCATCGGCGTACGATCCATCGCCTTGTGTTTGCGATCCGGATCCGAATTCATCGCGGTTCTACTCATCGCCGTTTCGATAAATCCTGGCGCAATCGCATTCACCCGAACACCTTTGCCAGACCACTCCGAAGCGAGCACGCGCACTAAACCATAGATACCGGTTTTCGATGACGCATAGGCCGCCACGCGGTCGATTCCGTAATATGCCGCCATCGAAGAGATCATGATGATGGATCCTTTTCCTCTTTCTAACATATGTTTACCTACTTCACGAGTCAGCGAGAAAACGGCATTCAAATTCACGTTAATAATGTTCGCAAAATCGTCATCTGATACTTCAACGGCCGGGCGTTTCATGTTGATTCCCGCGTTGTTGACTAGGATATCGATGGCGCCATGCCGCGCCACAAGATCCGAAACTAGTTGAGAAGTAAGCCCTAAATCAGCCACATCATTCACCGCATAATTTGCTCCCGCTCCTAAGCTAGCGACCGCCTCTTTCAACACCTCTTCGCGGCGACCCGTGATCACGACCGTGGCGCCGGACGCTAAAAAGCATTTCGCGATATCGAATCCGATTCCGGTTCCGCCGCCCGTGATGAGCGCCACGCGCCCTTGCAATGAGAAAGGTTGTTGCATCTTATTTCAGTTGGTAAATACGTACTATTTCTTTTATTTCTGCCAAAGTCCGCGTAGGCGTCCCGTAGCTAATCGGTAATTTTGAATAGGTTTGGAAGTACAATAAATGGGCATCGCGCCATAAAACTGATTCCCGTTGTTGCGCCGCCAATCGGCCGCGAACATCCGCAAAAATCTCCGGATCCACCTTACCTTGCAGCGAATCCCAGTCCTTTTGCAAATCCTTCACTTCCTGCAAACCGGAATTCATTCGGTAACAGAATTCATCCCAAAGCGTGCGCCCAGAAGACAATTTCTCTTTCCAGCCCACATGGTGGAACCATAAGAGATAATTTAAATCGGTCTTCGCTGGATCAAGCCACTGTTGCGCGACCGCTGGATGGTATAAACTCAGGGCATTACTTCCGGATGCTTTTCGATCAAAACCCAAACCCACAGAATCCGCACGGTGGTAATAAATCGACGTCCAATCTGGACGCTGGCTGCGTTCTAGCCAAGGCTCCGGGCCCCAGTGAATCCCTTGGCCCATCACGTGGTGCAAGCCTAAAGGTGTCGTGAATTTCACATACGTGTCGCGGGATTTCATCAGAATATCCGAAGCCGTTTTCGAGGCTTTCTCATCGCGGGTCAACGTCTGCTTCACCCACTCATCTGCAATTTTCTCCGAACTCAAGGTGTGATCCCAAGCCAAACGACCGAAGGCATACCAGTTCGCCTGCGACAATAAATGTCCGGTCCAATTTCGGTCAGAACCTGTGTTCGCCACGCCCGCCATCATCGTGATTTGGTCGTTACCCAGGCTGCCGTCGATGACTTTCGCGACGGTGGAGCCTTTGCCGTTTTGGTAGGTATCTGAATCCAAGCATTCCTTAAATAGGATCGATTGATAGAAAACGTTCGTGCTGAAGCCGGTGTATTCTTGGGTGATTTGGAATTCTAAGGCCAAAGGCGTCTTCGGCATCGCACCGAAAAGTGGATGGAATGGTTCGCGCGGCTGGAAGTCGATCGGACCATTTTTCACCTGAACGATTACGTTTTTTGCGAAGGTCCCGTCCAAAGGTTTGAAGTCATTATAGGCTTCTTTGAAACGATCGCCTTTGGGATTAGGCGCATACACAAAAGCGCGCCAAATGACGATTCCATTAAAAGGCTGCACCGCCTCCGCTAACATATTCGCGCCGTCCGCGTGCGTGCGACCGAACTCTTGTGGACCCGGTTCGCCCTCGGAATTGGCCTTCACTAGGAAGCCCCCAAAATCCGGAATCTGCGCGTAGATTTCCTTCGTTTTCGCCGTCCACCAAGCGCGCACTTGTGGGTCTAGCGGATCCGAGGTTTTCAATTTCCCCACCAGTTTAGGCGAGGCAAAGTTCACGGATAAAAACAGTTTGATGCCGTAGGGACGGAAGACGTCTGCGAGCACCTTGACTTTCGCTAAATACTCCGGCGTCATAAACCGCGCCGAGGCATTTACGTTGTTCACGGAGACCGCGTTGATCCCGATGGACGCGTTTGCCCGGGCGTAATCCGTGTAGCGCGAGTCGACCGTTTCCGGCAATTCGTACCATTTCCACAGCGATTGCCCCGCGTATCCGCGCTCGATTGTGCCCATCACGTTGTCCCAGTGGTTCAACATGCGGAATTTGACTTTGGGCGATGAGCTGAAGTTTGCCAAAGGCTTCTCCTGCTGAATCATCCGTAATAATTCGAAAACCCCGTACAAAATCCCGCGATCAGAGCTGGCTTTGATTTGAATTTGCGGGCCTGTGACGATGCTGAAACCCTCTGCTGCAAGACTTATGTCGCGCACGAATTGAATGCTTCCTTTTGACGTCGCGCTTACAGGCGCCACCCCAGTCAAACCTTTCAACCCATTCGTTAATTCTTTCTTCGCCGTCTCTAAAATGGGCGTCGAAACAAACTCGGACGAAATCGATTTTGCATACGGCGCATAGCGAGCCGCGGATACTACTTTATCAAATTTCAGCCACAAGTGGTAGCCGTCATCCGCTTTCACCGCGAAACTGCAAACCACAAAAAACAATGCTAAAAAAGAGCGAATCGCTAATTCTAGTCCACGGATTTCCGCTAAACCGCGCAATCGTCCGATCGCCGAATAGCCCGGGTAGGTTTTCTTTTTCAAATCGTCTAACATTTGGTGACCATGATCTGGGCGCATCGGAATCTGTTCTCCCCCTCTTCTTTTTTCTTCTTCCACCACCGCTTTCACAACCTCAAACATATCCACATCACCCGTCAAATGTGGCGCCTCGTGAAAAATCAATGGATCATTTTGTTCTCTAAAAGTCGAACGCAAATGCAAGAAATGAATGCGATCTGCGAAACGGCGAACCATCCCTGGCAAATCATTATCTGCTCTAACTCCTAGTGAACCGGTGCAGAAGGTAATTCCATTCGCACGTTCCGAGGAAGCGGCCATCAATGCTGCTAAATCTGCTTCCGTACTCACCACCCGCGGCAAGCCTAATAAGGGGAACGGAGGATCATCCGGGTGGATGCATAAATTAATACCTAATTCTTGTGCTAAAGGCGCGATGGAGCGCACAAAATAGTGCAAATTCTCCCGCAATTGATCGGCAGGAATGTCTTTGTATTCGTCTAACAGACTTTGGAAATTCTCTAAATGAAAGGCTTCCTCTGAGCCGGGAAGACCTAAAAGTGCCGTGTTTTTTAACTCGTCTTTCTCCTCGTTCGTCATCGATGCGAAACGCTGAGCCGCCGCAGCCTGAACAGCTGGCGTATAATCTTTCGAGGCGCCCGGACGCTGTAAAATATGCAAATCAAACACCGCGAAATCTGTCCAAACAAATCGCAAAGCGCGCGCGCCATCCGGCATCTCGAAGTTCAATTTTGTCCGCGACCAATCGAGTACGGGCATGAAATTATAGCACACGGTTTTGACGCCGCAAGCCGCTAGATTTCGTAAAGACGTTTTGTAATTTTCGATGAGTTGCGCGCGAGACGGCAAGGCTTTTTTAATCCCCTCGTGAACCGGAAGCGATTCCACGACCGACCAATGCAAAGGCGTCCAATCCTGGTTCCCCGCTTCAATAATAGCAATACGTTCTTGAATAGATTCGATAGGCCAAACTTCCCCCACCGGAATTTGGTGCAATGCACTTACGACTCCTGTACATCCGGCTTGACGAATATCCATCAAGGAAACCGGATCGTTCGGACCGAACCAACGCATCGTGTGTATCATGTAAATTTGTTTAGAGGCTTGTGCTTTTAGAGCAAAGGCTTACGCCTTGTAAAGTGCAAAATGCACAAAATTTACTGAAAAACCTGCGGTGTTGGGGGGATTGGTTGCGAATGTTTTTGCGTATATATTATCGTATATTTACGGATATTTACGTATATTTCCGAATGAAAATAAATAACCTACAGCTCGACCTAGACATGGCATTGGTGTCTGAAATAGCAAAAATCGACCGATTTGATGCAGCGTGGGCGAATTATGAAAAACGGGAGGGCGACTCGTTGAAACAATTAAAATCCATTGCCACCGTGCAAAGTGTGGGGGCATCCACCAGAATTGAGGGTTCTCAAATGACGGATGATGAAGTAGAGGTTTTTATCAACAAAATCGAAATGTCCTCTTTTACAGAAAGAGATCAGCAAGAAGTGGCGGGATACTTCGAAACGTTGGATACTATTACTGAACATTTTGGCACGATTGAAATTTCAGAAAACCAAATCATGGGGCTGCACAGCCTCCTACTCAAATACGGCGAAAAAGATGCTTGGCACCGAGGTAAATTCAAGCAGGTAAGCAATTCTGTCGAGGCCAATTTACTGGATGGAAGCAAGCAAGTCATTTTCAAAACGAGCGAACCCGGTCTACGCACGCAAGATGATATGATTCGTTTATTCGAATGGTATCGCGCTGACGGGGAAACCTTACCCCTCATCAAAGCAGCGCTTTTCGTTTATGAATTTTTAAGCATTCACCCCTTCCAGGATGGAAATGGGAGATTAAGTAGATTATTAGGTAGCTTACTCCTTTTAAAGAGTGGCTATTCTTGGATTCAATATATCAGTTTTGAAAATGAAATCGAAAACAGGAAATCCGCATACTACAAGGTCCTCATCGACACACAGCGAAATCGGCCTGGCGAAAATGTGACGGAATGGCTACGTTTTTTCTTATGCTGCTTAAGCCATATTCAAGAAAACTTGCTGTTAAAATTAGACCAAAGAAGAACGGACAATATCGCTTCCAATCAACGCGAACGCAAGATCCTTTTCTTCATTGAAAATCATCCGGGATGCAGCTCTGGAGAGATCTCAAGCAAATTAGATTTAGTGCTTCCTACAGTTAAGAAAAACTTAAGCGAGTTGGTGGAAAGAAAAGTGATTTATAAAGAGGGGGTGGGCAGGGGAACGGCGTATTTTTTGATTTAAGTAAAAGTTAATGGAAAACCTCATCCCTTACAAATTCTCCTTAATCCAATCAATAGGCGTCACCCCATATTCTGACTTGAAAGCCATATAAAAAGTAGAGGCACTTTTAAAGCCTGATTTCATTGCAATGCCTTCAATCGACATATGTAAATGGGCGCCATCGCGAAGCATTGAGGTTGCGTACTGAACTCGAAGGCGATTTCGGTAGATTGGGAAAGAGATTTTTAATTGCTTATTAAAGCAATTGGTCACCCGAACATGTGGAATATTAATCGCCCGTGAAATATCATGCAAGGAGAAATTGTTATTTAAATAAGGCTTACTATCCTCAATAAAAAAGAGGATACGGTCTAGGTCATCAGACTTCGTGATTGTCTTCGATCCACCGCCACTTTCTGAATTTAACAAGATTTTTAGGTCATTATAAATCCGATCTAATTTATTTCTGCTATCCGTTTCACCGTAAAGCAAGGATGGTGAAAGGAAAAAGCTGATGGGCATAATTAAGGTAAATAAATAGAAATAACTATTGTTTTTAAAGGCGATGTTCGCATAAGCAAAAGTAAATTCATTTGCGCGTATGGAAGCTTGGTAAGAGGAATAGGCCACCAATAATACAGCCGGTATTATGCAAATAGCGAGTATAGTCATCATACGATTAATCAAAAGGGAAACCTTCTTCTTAATGTATACATTGCCCTCCCGCTTTAATTTAGGTCCATAATTGAGAAAAAAGAGAAAGTATGAAATGCTGATGATAGGAGGAATTGCTTTTTGGAATTTATAACTAAACAAAAGGGGAGAAAAGCTATCAACATCTACTGAATCGTCCAACACAACCTGGGTTACAAATGTCACCTTATCAGCAAATGGCACAGAATAAAAAGGTAATGTATTTATACAAACTAAAAGTGCTGGTATCAAATGTAAAAGCATGGCGGGCTTAAACACCATTTTTGGAAAAATTAGACTCTTAAAATAGTATAATAAAGTAGGCCCAATTAAACACACAAGCGGATCTGTGTGTAAAAAAATCAGCGCTAGTACTTCAAAATCAGTCTGTACATTAATCAACAAAAAAGTCAGCAAACGAATGCTAGCTACAAGTATTACAAAAACTAAAAAGACAATGCCTTTATGTTGATTCCAGTGATTTATCAACAAGATAATCGCGATCAGCAGAAGCAAAAGCATGGATGTGTATATCATAATCGAATTTACTACTAAAAAAAATTTATCACATAGTCTCTCCTATTACTAGTTATACGATTTAATTTTTTTAGTAGTATATAAAATTCTGTTTACCTCCTTACCGCAATTCAAGATGTTTCTTTTGTAAATAAAGCAAAGAAAATGTCTCTCCGAATCGCGTTTCTTACAGTGTATTCTTTCGCGTGTTTCGCTCAAACGAACCCCGCAAAGATATCCACCCTGTCCTCCGGAATAGGTAGTTCAACCTATTTGCAATCCATCGGACAGTCCAGCGTAGTAACAGGAACACAAAAGGCTGGCGAATACATCATGCGTCAGGGATTCTTACAACCTTCATCGCGTGCGATGGGTCGTTCCATTGAAAATAACGTTGTCATTACACTAGACGTTTTTCCTAATCCATTCAACTCTCAGTTTCGGTTAAAACTCTCTCGCTCGAGTACATCTCCTAGTCAAGTGGAATTGTATTCCATTGATGGGCTACGCGTCTGGTCCTCGGAGATTGCCGCAAACTTGAGCGAAGTTCAACTACTCGATTTTGATCGCCTGCGATCAGGTAAATATATCCTACGCCTCGTGAGTGGGAACCAAGTCATCACTAAACAACTCATTAAAGATTAGTATATGAAAAGAATTTTACTCCTTCTACTTGTTAGTATTTCGTCTTTTGCCCAAAGCTATAAGTTCTCGGTAGGTTCGAACATCACTTCCTTCGTCTTCACGAATTCAGCGGGTGCGAATCCATCATTCTTGCGCCCATCGTCGGGATTGCATTTGAGTCTTTCGCGTGAGGCGTCTCTTTCGAAGTCGTTCTTGTATGATTTCGGTGTTAACTACAACCAGTTCAATAACGTAGGTGATGTGCAAAACATCCCGTTCACGTATGCTACGGACTTTATTGGTCTTAACGCTGGCATTGGTCCTAAACTTTCGGTAGGTAAAGGGATTATGTTTATCGCCAAAGCGAATGCATCCGTTTCTACCATGGTCAACGGCAATCAATTTCTGTTAAACCGTTACGTAGACTTAGCAAACGATGACCAGTTCAATTCGCTTCGTACGATGTACGGTTACTCGTTTGAGCTGTCGAAGCAAATCAGTCCACAGGTGGGCGTATTTGTAAAATACCAACATTTGGACAGCTACAACTTTGGTAGCTCGACTTTAAACTTCATTCCATCCACATTCAGTTTAGGCCTGAGCCTTTCTAAATAATTCTTGCATTCACTGTTCTATGAAAAAGTTTCTATTCTCCCTGATTTTACTTTTGGTTTCCTATGTAGGTTTTTCCCAAAAGGGTCTCTCCTACCAAGCCGTTATTCTTGACCCTGCTAAGATTGAAATTCCTGGTCAGGACATCTCCAGCCAGCCATTAGTCAATGGCGATGTGTGGTTGAAATTCAGTATCTACAACGGATCCACTTTGCAATTCGAAGAGGTCCACAAAACCAAAACGGACAACTATGGTCTGGTGAATTTATTAATCGGATCAGTTTCATCAGGTTCGTTTAATTCCTTAGTTTGGGATAGCTCTCAAAAAAGTTTGCAAGTATTTGTAAGCTTTAATCAAGGGGGGGCTTACACCAAGATTTCAGAGCAAAAACTCAACTATAATCCCTATACTTTTTATGCGGATGCAGCCGGAAAATTAAACGGAACACTGGCCATTGCTGGTGGCGGTACCGGCGCGACAACAGCCACGGATGCCCGTGCGAATCTAGGTTTAGATCAAGTGAATAATACATCGGATGTGGCGAAGCCGGTTTCGACGGCGACTAAGGCGGCCTTGGATTCGAAAGCGAATGCTAGTGATGTTACTTCTTCACTTGCTTTAAAAGCTAACACCGCGGACATGACTGCGGCTTTGGCGCTTAAGGCAAATAGTGCGGATGTAAATGCAGGATTAGCACTTAAGGCGAATAGTGCAGATGTAAAAAGCGCTTTAGATCTAAAAGCAAATACCTCGAATGTTAATGCTTCTCTAGCTTTAAAAGCTGATACCACTTACGTTTTAGCTAAAGTCGCAGCAGCCACTATCGCAGATGCAGATGCAACTACGAAAGGTAAAATTCAATTAGCTGGAGATTTAGGGGGAACGGCAGCGGGGCCTACGGTTCCAGGTTTACGTTTAAAAGCTAATGAGAGTGATGTTTCAGCTGCTTTGGCCCTTAAACTAAATTTCTCGGAAAAAGGGGTTGCCAATGGAATAGCCACGCTAAATTCATCTGGGATAATACCATCGAATCAATTACCTCCAGTAACTCTTTCATCAACAAGTGTGGTAGCTAGTGATGCCGCTATGGTTGCTTTATCCAATGCAACCGTGGGAAGTATTGCGGTAAGAACAGATGTTAATAAAAATTATGTTTTGAGTGCGTTACCTTCGAGCACATTAGCTAATTGGATCGAATTATTAACTCCTGGAGCACCTGTACAAACCGTTAATGGGTATATAGGATCTGTTAATTTAGGTAAATCAGATATTGGATTAGCAAACGTAGATAACACTTCGGATGTTAATAAGCAGGTTTCAGCTGCAACTCAGACAGCTTTAAATTTGAAAGCTGATACGTCTTCAGTTAGAACAGCTTTGGCACTAAAACTAAACATTGCAGATGCAAATGCAGCATTGAATTTAAAATTAGATGCAAATAAAGTGGGAGTTGCGAATGGAACTGCCAGCTTAAATGCTTTGGGTAAAATCCCTACCGATCAAATTCCTGCAATCTCCTTTTCAAGTGTTAAAGTTTTAGGAAGTCAAGCTCAAATGCTTGCATTAAGTTCTGCGGTGGTAGGCAGTGTAGTCATCAGAACAGATGTCAATAAAAATTATGTATTAGCGCAAGCTGATCCTAGTGTATTAACAAATTGGATTGAATTGTTAACGCCTGCTCCTCCGGTTCAAACGGTAAATGGGTATACCGGAAGTGTTTCTCTGACTAAATCAGACGTTGGATTAGCTAACGCAGATAACACAAGCGATGTGAACAAACCTATTTCTACTGCTACTCAATTAGCGTTAGATGCAAAACCTTCACGCGAATTTATCACTTCGGCTATATCAACTGGTACTGCGACAAATACTACGGATATCATTGCGTTAAAAACATCCGTCATTGCCAATACGCAAAGCATTACGGCCACTAATGTTGCCTTAGCTCAAAAAGCTCCTTTATTCAAGCCTTTGAAAAATGCGGAATTTGTAATGCCTACATCGGGTATTTTGACCGACGCGAATTCGGGGAATATTATTTATTCACAATGGGCCCAAAAACCCGTTTTCCCCGAATCCCTTTCCGATGGTTTTAATTGTACAATTGTTAACTATTCTGGCGGAGCTATTACCTCAAATACATTATCTGCCGCACGCTTCTACACGAATACATCCGGCTATGCGGGGGCGACGACTTTTAGTATTCCGGCTGGTGGAAGCGCGAATGTATATGCCTTAAAAATAAATGGTGCACAACGTTATTATGTTTCTGCTGGAGATCAATCAGCAGCTTTAAGTATTGCTGATGGGGTTATTACGAATGCCAAATTAGCCGGCAGCATTACTTCTTCTAAATTAGTAGGAACTGATATCACGACAGTAGGAAATGTAACCACAGGAACTTGGAGCGCAACAGCGATTGCTATCGCAAATGGTGGCACGGGTGCCACAAATGTAGCAGATGCACGAACGAATTTAGGATTAGTGATAGGGACAAATGTGCAAGCTCCTTTAGCAGCGGGCACAGATTATTTGACCCCAACTGGAAGTGCAGCTACCTTAACTAATTTCCCTACGCTGAATCAAAATACTACGGGAAACGCAGCTACTGCAACATTAGCAACCTCAGCCGCCAATGTCAGCGGGTTAGTATCCGGAGCCAACGGGGGAACGGGGGTAGTCAACACTGGGAAAACCATCACTCTTGGAGGTAATTTTCAAACTGGACATGCAGTTAATTTTACGACCACAGGTTCAACCACGCTTAGCTTACCTGTATCAGGAACCTTGGCTACGGTGCAGCAAGTTGACGCAAAAGCACCATTAACATCGCCAGCCTTGACGGGGACACCCACAGCGCCTACGGCTGCTGTGTCTGATAATTCTACCAAAATTGCCACTACGGAATTTGTACAAGCAGCGGTAAGTGCAGGGAACGCTGGACTTCAAACGGTTGGATCGATTTCGGCTACTTCAAATGTAAAAGGAGCAGTTATAAGCGGAACAACAGAATTGATTTTAACTCCAGCAAACGCGTCTTATGGAGGTGTAGTCACCACAGGAACCCAAACCTTCGCCGGTTCAAAAACATTTGCAAACAATCTGGTAACAAATGGCACACTAACGGCGGGAACGGTAACCTATCCAAATTCACTTGGAACAACAGATCAAGTTTTAAGTGTAACAAGCAGTGGAACCGTTGCTTGGAAAACGGCAGCTTCGGGAGGTAATACACACTCCGTAGGTGAATCATACGGAGGCGGCATCGTCTTTTATACTTGGGATAATGGTAACCATGGTTTAATCGCGGCTAAAAATGAATTAGGGAATAAAGGACCTTTAGATTTTACGAGTACAACAGGGGTGAAATTTATACCAGGAACAGGGTACGTTGCAACTGCCTTTAGATCAGGTTTAGGTGCGGGAATGTTTAATACAACGAATATCATAGCCAGAACAAGTTATTATGAACAGGCGTTTATGTATGCACCTGATCCTCAATACCACAATATATATGCTGCAATGCTTGCACAGCAATACGCAAACGCATCTAACGCATCGACTCCAGTATATGGCGATTGGTACCTACCATCCATTTATGAATTAGGAATTTTGTATTCGAGTTTATCTCTGATTTCAGGATCAGGATTTAATGCGAGCCATGACTATTGGAGTTCCACAGAAGTAAATCAAGGATATGCCTATTATTTTAAGTCGTCAGATGCCGGTTCAACTACTAGTTGGAATGATAATTCGGCACTGAAATATGTCATCCCCATTAGACAATTTTAATAACATTAAGGGTTTATTAGAACAAAGAGTACCTCAATCCCAATGGATCATTTCCGTTGGGATTTTTATTGATCAAAAAACCAACTCATACCTCGCCGATCTCCCCGCTCCCACTGGCGTAAATACCTGCATTGAAACGAGCTCCTGAAGATCACGGGAGGCGGTGGCTCGGGAGGTTCCCGATATTCCCACATATTTGCGGACATTCATTCCGCCTTGGAAAGATTCGGGACCAGCGGCTAGCATGCGGTTGATGACTTTGTTTTGGCGCTCGTTCAGCTGGTGTTCGAAGACCGCGAAGAAGTGCCATTTCGAAATGGTAAACTGGATGAGTTTGTCGGCAAAGGTTTGGGCTTCTAAAAGTGTTTGCACAAACCATTCGATCCACTCTGTAATGTTAAGCCCTTTTTCTGCTTGCTGGAGGGCGTGATAATAGGATTTTTTGTTTGCCTCTATGGCTTTGGAAATACTAAAAGGCAAAGGACATTGAAGCCCCTGCGAAAGCGCTTTCTCCACGATCGCGCGACCGATCCGGCCATTGCCATCCTCGAACGGGTGAATCGATTCGAAATATAAGTGAGCCACCGCCGCCTTAACCGGTGGCGCCATCCAAGCGGCCTCGTTAAACCACTGTAAAAATTGTGCCATTTCCGGTGGAACACGCGAAGACGGTGGAGCCTCGTAATGAATGGTAGGCCGAGCGACAGACCCAGAAACAATCTGCATGGGCGCCTCATCCGTCCGCCATTCGCCCGCATTTATCTGCGGCGTATTACCCATTAATTTTGTATGCCAAAGCTTCAGCCGCTCCTCCGTCAATGGCTCAGCAAACGAATTCCGCACATCCATTAACATCTCACTCAGCCCAATAACATCCTTATTTTTAGGCAAATGCGGACTAGCTAAACCTAAATTTCGGCGAACCGAAGACATAATATCTAATTCACTATAAAATTCGCCCTCAATGGCAGACGTCTTTAAGGCCTCCGCCACCATCAGTTGAATCATCATTTCCGTCCGATCCTCCACAGGCAAAGCGGCTAATTTACCGCTCAATTCGCCTGATTTCTGCATAAATGCCAAGATTTGCGGCTCGATACGATTCGTATCGAATTCAAAGTGGGGCCAAGAAACGCGTTGCCAGTTGTACATGATGAGGCGATTAGGAAGTTTAATCGCCTCAAATATAAGCAATTTTTGAGGCGATTAGCGAAATTAATCGACTCAAACTGATAATTTACAAATATTTGTTACCTTTTTATATAAATTAGTAACAAAAGTCTTACCTTTGATTTATGAGCGTACACCAAGCAATTCTAGAAAAGATTAATTCGAAGACCCCCGGAGATATTTTTTTCCCTGCGGAATTTCGAATGCTCGGAACAGACGATGCCATTAAAATGGCTCTATCCCGATTAGTGAAAGAAAATACCATTGAAAGACTGGCAAATGGGGTTTACTTTATTCCACAATTCCATAATCTAATTGGACGGATCAAGCCATCACTAGAGATGATAGCGAATGCCATAGCATCAAGAGATCACATACAAATTAAGCCTACCGGAATGAGTGCGTTGAATAAACTAGGGTTATCTGAACAAGTACCTACTAGGCATGTCTACATCACTAATGGCCAACCCAGAACATACCGTGTAGAGGAGAATGAGATTCATTTTAAAAGTGCCAGCCCTAAAAAATTAGCCTTAAAGGGTCCGATAAGCTCTCTTATCATTCTGGCTATGGATGAAATGGGACAAAGTGAATTTGATGAAACGCTTGCTAGTAAAATAAAGGGACTGCTAAAAAAAGAAGATCCCATACTATTAGAGAATGACATGATGCTTGCACCATCCTGGATTGCAAAAGAGCTTTATTCGATCATTTCTAAATTCCCAGCTGATGAAATGGTTTAAGCTAGCGATAGAAGATCGTAGGATAATCTTGCAACAAGCGAGTGCTCTAAGTAGGATAAATGAGAAGGCACTTGAGAAGGACCTTTGGGTTACAATGGTATTAGAAGCCGTGTTTAAAACCAAATTTGCCACACAATTACACTTCAAAGGCGGCACTTCTTTAAGTAAGGCGTGGCAGATTATTGAAAGGTTTTCAGAGGATATTGATTTGTCAATTGATAGATCATTTTACGGATTTGGAGAAGACTTATCCTATTCCCAAATCAAAAAACTTAAAAGAATATCCAGCGAATTCGTCAGCAGTGACTTTAGAGAAGAGCTAGATAAAACTCTTGTCGAAATGGGAGTCCCTGCTTCACTATTTACATGCAGGGCAACACCAATCCCCGAAACAAGGAAAGATACGGTGGACCCGCAAGAAATTGTGATTGAATATGTTTCAATCTTAGATAATGTCGAATACTTGCCCGATACGATAAAAGTAGAGTTGAGCGCTAGATCCATCAAAGAAGGGACCCAAATGAGGCCATTGACTTCTCTAGTAGGAAGCTTACTGCCCCAATTAGAGCTAGGCGACCCATTTCAAATACGATCCATCGAGCCTACAATTACTCTTTTAGAAAAGGTATTCTTATTGCATGAAGAATTCACAAAAAATGCTTCAGAAATACGCCACTTAAGAATGTCGAGGCATTTATATGACTTGTTACTCTTAAGTGAATCTATTTATGCTGATATAGCTCTAAGTGACACTCCCCTATACAACCGAATCATCGCGCATAGGCAGCACTATATTAGACAAACGGGAATAGATTATAAAAATCACGGAAAGCAAAGTATTTCATTTCTTCCTCCTAATCCTATTTTAGAGAGATATGAGGAAGACTATGAAAAGATGAAGCTGAATATGATTTATGGCAAGGCGCCAGCATTTGAAGACTTAATTCAAAAGTTAAGAGTGCTGCAAGACAAATTTAGAATCACTACAAATTCTCCTTAATCCAATCCACCGGCGTTGTCCCGTAGGCTTCCTTAAAGGTCTTGTAGAAAATGGATTTGCTCTTGAAGCCGGACATCTCCGCAATTCCCTCGATGGACGTGGTTAGGTGGGTGCCGGAGCGCAATAAATTAGTCGCGTGTTCGATGCGTAATTTGTTGCGGTAGGTGGGGAAAGGGACTTTTAATTGCTTGTTAAAAAAGTTCGTGACCCGGTTGTGGGGGATGTTCAAAGCCTGCGAAATGTCGTGCAGGGAGAACTGGGTTTTGACGTAGGGTTTTTCGGTTTCGATGTAGGCAATGATGCGCGCGAAGTCGGTGGATTTTTCGAAGGAATCGTCTGCTGAGGTTTTGGCATGTTCAGAGGTCACCTTTTTCCAGGTCAGCAGGAAGTTGTCCAAAAATGAGAGCGGCTCCTTTTCATTGTACAACCAGTTAGGCACAAAAAAGAAACTGATAGGCAATACCAGCGATTGAAAATATAGGTAATTCGTATTGACCGCATCCGGATTAAAGAAGTCGATCATCCCCGTTTGTTTGGAATGTAAACTCAACAAAAACACCACGATTAAGCCGGGAATAATCGTCAGCGAGGCGACAATAAAAATACGCGTGATCAGCACATTCACTTTCTTTTTAATATAATTCCCAGCCCCTGCTTTCATTCGATTAATGAACCAGGCGCCATAAATAACAAAGGCGGTGTT
>CANFWR010000030.1 GCA_947450865.1 Cytophagaceae bacterium | reverse complement strand
GGAATCATCGAAGTTAGGTTGGAAATCAACCGTTTCTTTGTTCAAATCAGAAAGCAACTCATCCGCAATACGCTTCAAACGAGCCTCCGTATAACGCATCGCTGCCGGAGAATCACCATCCACAGATCCAAAGTTACCTTGGCCATCCACTAAAGGATAACGCAATGACCAATCTTGGGCCATACGCACCATCGTGTCATACACGGATGAATCACCGTGTGGGTGATACTTACCCAGTACCTCCCCCACAATACGGGCAGACTTCTTATAGGATTTGTTGTAACTAACCCCCAGTTCCTCCATTCCGAATAACACCCTTCTGTGAACTGGCTTCAATCCATCACGCACGTCTGGAAGCGCACGAGATACAATAACTGACATCGAATAATCGATGTACGCCCCTCTCATTTCATCTTCGATGTTGATAGGGATAACATTGCTTTGTAATGACATAAAAACTGTTTTGATTCAAGAGAAAAACACAGCAAAAAGCGGTATTTTTCAATAGAACAAATATCTTAAATTTTGCCTATTTTTCCAAGAAAAAATGATGCTAAAATAAGGGGATTATTTTTTGCGAACAGAAGACTCCCGAACAATCAATTTTGTCTTCAAAACTTCTACCCTTGGAACCGGATTATCTGTTTTGTGTTCGATTTGTTCTAATAGTAATTCAACCGATAATCGGCCTATTTCTTCTAATGGCTGTGCAATCGATGAAATCGTAGGTGAAACCAACGAACAGATAGGCTCGTTGTTGAAACTCACCATTTTTACCTCATCTGGCACTGAAATATTCAACTCTCTAAGAGCAATCAAGACTCCGATAGCTAAACGATCTGACACCACTAAGATGCCATCTGGACGATTCGCCTCTTTCATCAACTGATGCGTTTTAGCGATAGCTGAATCTTGGAAGTAATCACTATGTATAATTATCGAGGAATCAGATTCAATTCCAGCCTCTTGAAGGGCACGCGAATAACCCATTCTGCGCTGGTTACTAACTGAAACATTCTTTGGCCCTGCTAAAAAAGCAATGCGCTTACATCCATTCTCAATTAAGTGTTTAACGGCTTCATAAGCAGATTGCTCATTATCCACCATCACTTTAGAGGCATCTATTTCTTCACTATCTCGGTCAAAAAACACGAGTGGGATTCCCCTACGTTGTAAACGAGTTAAATGGTCAAAATTAACCGTCTCCCGTGACAAGGAGATAATAATCCCCTCTACTTGGGAACGAGACAGGTTTTGAATGTTCGTTAATTCACGATCGAAGGATTCTTGCGTTTGAGCAATCAGAAGAGAATATCCTGCCGCGATGGCGGCATCTTCAACAGCTTTAACTACCGTGGAAAAGAAATAATATCCTAGATCGGGAACGATAAGACCGAGTGTTTTGGTCTTGGATTTAACTAAACTGGTGGCGAGGACATTAGGCTGATAATCAAGCTCTTTGGCAAGATCTAAGACTAATTTCTTCGTATCTGGATGAATATCCGGCAAATCACGTAAAGCCCTGGATACGGTAGCAACGGAGACTCCTAGCTGCTTGGCAATATCTTTGATGGTAACTTGGTGACGCATTCGTTTAGATTAGCTTCGCCAAAAATACACAATAAATGTTTACAAAATTCAATCGAGGCGATAAACGACAGTACTTCGTCCTGCAGAGACACCCATAGGAGGATTTTCCTTAGATATTTGCACTAAAACGGCTACTTCTTCGCTTAATTCAGCTCTGATTTTTTGAGCAATCGTTTCAGCAACTGTTTCTAATAAATCCACTGGCTTAGCCATTACCTGCTTACAAATGGAATAAATCTGCGAATAATCGATGGTATTCGCGATATCATCTGAAAAATTAGGCTGCGATTCCGATTCAACTAATACATCTAAAATATACCAGTTCCCTAGAATTCGCTCCTCCGGATACAATCCGTGAAAGGCAAAAATGCGTATGTCATCGATAGAAACTTGGTAATTCGCCATCTTAGTTGATCTCCCCTACTTTTCCTCGTGGACCGGATGATTTTGCATAGGCCTCTAATACCTTGTTCAAGGTTGGTAGACCATCGTCAGATACGGTTTCTAAAGTGATTTTAGGCTTAGGACCTCGTTTAGCGGCTGGTTTTGTAGCTGATTTTGTGGCTGGCTTAGCTGGCTTAGCCTTTTTAGGTGTTTTCGCCACCGATTTAGGCTTAGGGCCACGTTTAGCCGCTGGTTTTACCTCCGGCTGAGTTGACATTGCTGCTGGACTAAGCACTGCCAAAGGAGCAATAGCTTGTATTTTAGGCTTAGGGCCGCGCTTCGCAGGAGTTGCTTTAGGTTTCGGGGTAGCTTTAGGTTTCGCGGCTACTTTAGGTTTCGCGGCAGCTTTAGCTTTCGCAGCTACTTTAGGCTTTTTCGCCACTTTTACCTTTGGCTTATTTTTTACGCCTGGCTTGCGACCTCTTTTAGCCGCTGGTGCAGCAACAGTATTTATTGAAGCCACCGGCTTCACTAATTCGGTAGCATTCCATTGGGAGATAGACCCTAATGTTTGCTCTGAAATTTGCTTTAATTGAGCGGCGATTTCTTTCTGTGCCTCCTGCAAATTGCGCAATTGACGCTCTTGTTCTTTTAATTCTTGACTTGCTTGCGCTAAGGTTTGTTTACGTTCGTTTTCGGTCAACAAAGCTTTTTTTTGCGCATCGGTTTCCGCTTTCTTTTTTATTGCATCAGCCTCTTTAGCCGCTTTATCTAGGATCGCTTTCGATTCCTTCTCCATTTTAGCAGCAAAGTTTTGTTGACTTTCTTCCGCTAATTTTAAAGCCCTAAATAAACTGGATTCAATTTCTCTTAAACGAGCTACTTCCGCTTCTAAATCAGTTATTTTTTGATTTGATTTGGCCAAAGTATTTTGAGATTCAGTTTCAAAGTCTTGTACACTTTGAACATAGGCGTCTACTTGTGAGACATCATAACCGCGAAAAGATTTCGAAAAAGAAGCTTCCAATGTTGATAGATTTAGGTATACAAATGCTAAAATAGGAAAATTTTTATTGAATTTTCCAAATAGAAAGATTTTTATCGTCTGACGCTGATACCAGCAAATCATCGAATGAAGACCAGATTAGTTTATTAACCGAATTCTTGTGCCCTCCGTGCCTGGAAGCATCCAGCACTTTGCGTAAGGTTAAGGTTTCACTCTCCCATACCTTCACCGTCTTATCCATACTTGCCGTCGCAAACCATTTGCCATCCGGAGAGAATTGAATATCGTGTATGGCATAAATATGCCCAATCACCTCATTTAGTAGCTGAAAATCAGTGTCCCAACGCTTGATTCGGGCATCTTTGCCTACGCTGTAGAGGTCCCCTCCCCTACTTTGGAGAGAAAAAACAGAGGAATCGTGTGCTTTAAAATCCTTAACTAACTGATATTCAGTATCAAATACGCGAACAAAGCCATCCGAATAGCCTACCGCCACACTATTATCCGATAAAACGCAGAAACATCGCACGCTTGTTTTGCTGGCTTTGATGTGCTTTACGACCGATTTTGTGGCGATATCCACCACCGTAATTAATCCCTCATTATGCCCAATCCAGGCATTAGGACCCACAAAAGCAATAGAAAAGATGGATAAACCTTTCGTCGGAATAGCGAATACCTGGGTCTGGTCAGCTACTTGAATTCCTTGGATTCCCTCGTAATTATGGCCTATCCACAAGATTCCTGATGCGTCTAGTTTCATCGCATAAATGGAACCCTCGATTTGGGCTATTACTTTACCCAGATCCGGTTTTGCCAGATTCCACTGCACTACCCATCCATCAGATCCCGCCGAATAAAACAAGGAATCCACGCCATTTTCGAGCGCATAAACCGGTCCACGGTGCCCAGAGAAGGTATCAATACGTTCGATTTGTAGCGTACTCAAATTATTTCCATCGATTTAGCTACAAAAATGATAATTTTACGTCCAAATATTTCCTTTTATGCCCCAAATATTTTCAAAAATTAGCGCGGACGATTTCCAAATCTTGGTTTGGAAAATCGAAGAACCGATTGCTTTTTTTGAGAGTTTTCCGGCATCCTGGTCTACTCCAGCCATCGAAAATCCGATTAAAAAACTGGAATCAGTAGCAGCTAGGTATTGCTTACATCTGCTGTCACCTGAATTCGACAGCCTTGTTTTAGTCCAAAACGATCGGAACAGGCCCTTTTTCCAGGATTCCGACTGGCACATTAGCCTCACCCACTCCTATCCATTCGTGGCCGCAGCTTTTTCGCCTAAGAAACGCATCGGAATTGATGTGGAGAAACCTGGACGAAACATTGAAAAAATTGCGCCACGCTTTTTGTGCGTCACGGAATTAGAAAAATGGAAGGATACTTCGAATCTGTTGACTTTGGCCTGGTCCGCTAAGGAATCCATCTACAAAGCTGTAGGAAAACCGGGGCTATCGTTTCAAAAAGAAATAGAAATTAGCGATTTAGATCAAAATTCGGGTAAAGCGTTAATTAGCACGGGACAAGAAATCGATATTTTTTGGGAAGAATACCCTGAATTTAGTCTGACTGTGGCCTTAATCTAAAAGGTCAATCAGCTCTGTCAATTCATCTTTGTATTCCTGCTCCCCTGCTTTTTCATAAGCCATCATCAAATTGCGGATCACACGACGGATGATTTCTAGATTAGAACAAGGGTTGTAATATATTTCGTTGGAAGTTAAATTTAACTGAGCGATGTAATTATCAATATCTATCTTGTTGAAAATCAATCCTTTATTAAATACGTTAATATAGAATTGCAGTCCATTTTGCTTGTAGGTTAGCACAAAAAGATTCGGCAAATTCACACCATAAATGGGTAAGCCTAATTTTTGGGCGATCCACATGTAGATGACGCAAAGGCTAATTGGATTCCCTTTTTTGGAGGACAACACATTGTTAATGAACGAGTTATTTGCTGCGTGAAAATTCTTCGAATTAGGCCCAAACTTCAATTGTTCAAACAACACCGTATTTAAGACCTTCACCTGGTCCATCGGGTGCAATTCCTCGCGCATCTGTGGCCAAACCTCGTAATACAACTGATCCATTTCCACTTTCAATTGCTCAAAACTATAATCTGGATAGCGGTAAGTGGCTAAAATCCACATTCCTTCTAATAGATCCATTCCACCGGATTCCTTCCAAAGCTGCAAACGCGTCTTCACCGATTGCCATTGGAAATCGTGAATTAAATTTTCAATCTTGGTTTGAAGAATAGGATTTAAACTTACGGTCTCCCATTCTGATTCTAAAACCGGAATAATGGAGGGTCCTAAAGTCCGGATTTGCTGTTCCACCATGCTAACGACTTCCTGATCAGAGTCGTCTAATAAATGAATCATGGCTTTAATGGCAGCTTCCGTCATATAGAACGTATATTTTTGACAAAATTAAAGACATTTGGCCTATTTTCCCCTAAATTTGTCTTTAATTCTTATCATTTACGTATGCAAATTTTAATTACGGGAGGAGCTGGATTCATTGGATCGCATACTTATGTGGTTTTGAAAGAACACGGCTACACCCCTATTATCGTAGATAACTTCTCCAATTCTTCGAAAAAAGTCATTAAAAACCTTGAAATCATCACGAAAGTACCGGTGATTTTTGAAGAAGGTGATGTCAACCATCCGGAGACCTACGATCTATTATTCACGAAATACGACATCAAAGGGATTATCCACTTTGCCGCTTCGAAAGCAGTAGGTGAATCTGTAGAGAATCCCTTAAAATACTACCGAAATAATGTAGCGTCGACCGTACTTTTATTAGAAAAAATGGCTCAATACGGCCTTTCTAACCTAGTATTTTCATCATCTTGTACCGTTTACGGTCAACCTGAGTCGCTTCCAGCAACAGAAGAATCGCCAGTACAACCCGCTACTTCGCCTTATGGCAACTCGAAGCAAATATGTGAAGAGATTATTCGCGATACGGTGGCAGCTTCCTCCACTTTAAAAGCAATAGCTTTACGCTACTTTAATCCCATTGGAGCGCACGAATCGGCTTTAATCGGTGAATTACCCATCGGACCACCGGCGAATTTGATTCCATTCTTGACTCAGTCGGTGGCTGGTTTACGCGGACCATTGCAAGTTTGGGGAACCGATTATCCTACCCCAGATGGAACAGCGATTCGCGATTACATTCACGTAGTGGATTTAGCAGGGGCGCACGTGAAAGCTTTGGCCCACTTAATCGAGGGAAAATCAAGCAAGAATTACGATTTCTTTAACATAGGAACAGGCCAAGGGAACTCGGTGATGGAAGTTATTACCGCGTTCGAAAAGGCGACGGGCAAGAAAGTGCCTTACGAAATTAGAGACCGCAGAGCGGGAGATATTACGGCGGTTTATGCCTCAACCGATAAATCAAATCAGGTATTAGGTTGGAAAACCCAATTTAGTTTAGAAAAAGCCTTGCAAGATGCCTGGAAATGGCAAGAAGCAATCAATCAATAAGATGAAAAAATTAGTTATCACCGGCGGTGCCGGATTTATTGGCTCTCACGTGGTTCGTTTATTTGTGAACAAATACCCGGATTACCAGATTTACAATTTGGATGCCTTAACGTATGCAGGCAATTTAGCTAACAACGAAGATGTGGCCTCTGCTCCTAATTACCACTTCATTAAGGCGGATATTACGGATGCGGAACATATCGATGCCCTTTTTGCAGAACATCAATTCGATGGCGTATTGCATTTAGCAGCTGAATCACACGTGGATCGCTCGATTACGGATCCTTTGGCTTTCGTCAGAACAAATGTCATCGGAACGGTGAATTTATTACAAGCTGCGAAGAAACACTGGGCGGGTAAAATGGAAGGCAAGCGCTTCTACCATATCTCAACCGATGAAGTGTACGGTGAATTACATGATCCGAAAGAATTTTTCCTAGAAACGACTTCTTACGATCCACGTTCGCCGTATTCAGCTTCGAAAGCGAGTTCAGACCACTTCGTTCGGGCTTACCACGAAACGTATGGTTTACCTACCGTTATTACGAATTGTTCGAATAATTATGGACCTAATCACTTCCCAGAGAAGTTGATCCCCTTGATGATTCACAATATTATGAACAACAAACCTCTTCCAGTTTACGGAAAAGGCGAAAATGTGCGTGATTGGCTATTTGTGATTGACCACGCACGTGCGATTGATACCGTATTCCATGATGGAAAAATAGGTGAAACCTATAATATTGGTGGCTTTAATGAGTGGAAGAACATTGATTTAGTCCATTTATTATGCAAAATTATGGACGAGAAATTAGGTCGTCCAGCAGGAACATCGGTTCAATTAATCACGTATGTAACGGATCGTGCGGGTCACGATTTGCGCTATGCGATCGATGCGAACAAGATTATGAAAGAATTAGGCTGGGAGCCTAGTTTGCAATTCGCTGAGGGTTTAGAGAAGACCGTGAATTGGTATTTAGAAAACGAAAAATGGTTAAATGATGTCACTTCGGGTGATTATCAGAAATATTACGAAAAAAACTACGCAGGCAGATAAGATGAAAGGAATTATTTTAGCGGGTGGATCCGGAACGAGATTACACCCATTGACTTTAGCGGTTAGCAAGCAATTAATGCCGGTTTATGACAAGCCGATGATCTATTATCCCTTGTCTATCTTGATGTTATCGGGCATTAAAGAAATTTTAATCATCTCTACACCGCACGATTTACCTCATTTTGAGAAGTTGTTGGGCGATGGATCCCAAATCGGTTGTCGTTTCGAATATGCGGTTCAACCAGAACCGAACGGTTTAGCGCAAGCGTTTGTGATTGGCGAGAAATTCATTGGAAAAGACAAAGTAGCCCTAGTATTAGGGGATAATATCTTCTATGGCTCTGGTTTAAGTAAATTATTACAAGCAAATAGCGATCCATCAGGTGGCGTAGTATACGCCTATTCGGTGACTGATCCGGAACGTTATGGTGTGGTGGAATTCGATGCAGATAATAAAGTGATCTCTATCGAAGAGAAACCAGCTAAACCGAAGTCGAATTATGCCGTTCCAGGCTTGTATTTCTACGATAATGATGTGGTGGAGATTGCCAAAAACATTGCCCCATCCCCTCGCGGAGAATACGAAATCACGGACGTGAACAAGGAATACTTGAAGCAAGGACGTCTTTCCGTAGGTATTTTGAACCGCGGAACGGCTTGGTTAGATACGGGCACCTTTGCTTCCTTAATGCAAGCTGGACAATTCGTTCAAGTGATCGAAGAGCGCCAAGGCATGAAAGTAGGTTGTATCGAAGAGGTAGCCTATAGAATGGGTTACATCGACAAAGCACAATTAAAGAAAATCGCGGAACCGCTTGTGAAAAGTGGTTATGGACAATACCTATTGAACTTAATAGCCTAAAAAAACGGCTTAAATACCTATAATTCCCGCTATCAACGCTAATCCAAACAGCAAGATGGCGGGAATTTTTGTTTTCTCCGCCAGCACAAAAGCCGCCGCCACGATTCCCAGAGAGACAACCTGAGCATCCACTACTAAAGGTCTGGTAAAAGTAAAAACAGCCACCAAGGTCAATCCTACAGAAGCGGCCTGAATACCCGCTAGAGAGGCGCGAATGAAGCGATATTGCTTTAATTGACCCCAAATTCTGAACACAAAGAAAATCAAAAAGGTCCCTGGCAAAAAGATACCCAGCGCACCAATCGCCGATCCAGTCAACTCCCCTAACAAACCATAATCCTTCATCAATAAAACCCCTAAATAAGAAGTTAAGGCGAAAACAGGGCCTGGTAGCGTTTGGGAAAGAGACATTCCGGTTAGAAAATCCTCTGGAGATATTAACTGTTTAAACTCCACAAATTCCGTATAAAGTACGGGCGCTAGAATGTGTCCGCCCCCAAAAACGAGTGACCCGTTTCGGTAGAAATTTTCAAAAAGGCGAATAGGGAAATAGTCCGTAAAATGACCTAATAGTGCTAAAAAGAGTAAAAATCCCCAATACAAATGGAAATTAGCCCAAGGAATAACAAATTTATGTTTGGTCTGCCTAGGAAAATCACGGTAATTAAAAGAGGATACTACACCACCCAAAACCAATACTAAAGGGAAAATATAGGGGCTATGAAAAGCAATGCCTAAAAACAAGGTCACAAGTAGAATCACAACGTACATGGGTCCTGTGATCACCTTTTTGGCCATATACCATCCCGCCTGTAAAATCAAACCAATACCTACTGGAAGGACATAATGCAAGATGGCATGATTGCGTAAAAAGGTCATTCCATACGCCGCTAGGGTCATAATGAGAACCGCAGGCGTAATCCAACAAAGTAAAGTTAAATAGGCCAAAGAAGTCCCGCCGCGTTTCAAACCGATCGCTGTGATCATTTGGGTGGTGGTAGGGCCAGGTAAAACGGAGCAGAGCGCTTGAATTTCAAACAACTCTTCTTCCGTCAAATAGTCTCTTTTCTTGACTAAGCGATCTAAAAAAAGCGCAAAATGCACTTGAGGTCCACCAAAAGAGGTGCAGGCTAAAAGCAAGACATCCCACAGGAAATCTAGGTGTTTTAGCCGCATAGTTTATGCCTTTTTAAGTCCTAATTCAATCAAACGCTCATTCAAAAACGCACCTGCCGTCATATCCGTGTAGATTTTCGGATACTCCGTCGAAACGCATGAAGGTAAACAGGTTAAATCCATTTCAGAACGCGGATGCATAAAGAATGGAATCGAATAACGAGAAGTCCCCATTTTTTCGCGCGGCGGATTCACTACCCGGTGAATAGTCGATTTTAATTTATGGTTCGTTAAACGATCTAGCATATCGCCCACATTAACCACCACCTGATCCGGTAAAGCGGTAATGGGAATCCATTTCCCATCCATACGCAATACTTCTAAGCCTTCCGCAGAAGCTCCCATCAATAAGGTAATCAAGTTAATATCGCCGTGTGCCGCCGCTCTCACCGCTCCCTCTGGTAAGGAATCAGGATCCCAAATAGGGAAATAGTGAATCGCACGTAAAATCGAATTCCCGTTTTTAACCCGGGATTCAAAATAGTTCTCAGGAAGCTCTAAATACAGTGCAATCGCCTGCAATAAAGCCTTTCCTGCTTTTTCTAAGGTTTGGTAAGCTTCAACAGTATTCTTTTCAAAATCAGGATATTCCGCTGGAAAAACATTCGCTGGGTATTCAGACCAAACCGAATCTCCATCTTCCTTATGCGGTTGACCCACGTGGTAAAATTCCTTTAAATCAGGTACCTTAAAGCCTTTAGCAGTTTCTTTTCGCTTTCCGATATAACCGCGTTGGCCAGCAATTCCTTCAATTTCATAGGTTTGCTTTAGCGAATCAGGCGATTGAAAAAACTGCTCCACATCTGAATAAAGCTTCTTCGTAAAGTCATTCGACAATCCGTGACCTTTTATTGCCACGAATCCAATCGTATTGAAAGCAGCACCTAAATCCTGTACAAATTTCGCCTTACGAGCTGTGTCCCCAGAAAGGAAATCAGCTAAATCCAGCGAAGGAATTTCATCTAATAACATCTTATTTACTAAAGTTTGTTGATACAAAGTCCCAGTTAACTAGGTTCCAAAACGCTGCGATATAATCCGCACGCTTGTTCATATATTTTAAATAATAGGCGTGTTCCCACACGTCTAAAGCCAGAATCGGTTGACCTTTCACTTCCGCCACATCCATCAAAGGATTATCTTGATTAGGCGTCGAAGAAATCAAAAGTTTCCCGTCTTTCTTGATTAACCATGCCCAACCCGATCCGAAACGAGACGTTGCCGCCTTTGTAAATTCAGCCTTAAATGCATCAAATGAACCAAAATCAGCATCTATTTGCTTCGCAAGAGCAGCAGACGGTTTCGAACCTTTGGCAGGTCCTAACACATTCCAGAAAAAACTGTGATTCCAGTGTCCTCCCCCATTGTTGCGCACAGCAACTGGCTGAGATGAAACGGTCGTTAAGATTTCTTCGATCGATTTAGTAGTACCTGGTAAAGCCTTATTTAAATTATCCACATAAGCCTTGTGGTGACGATCATGGTGGATTTCCATCGTTAAACGATCAATATGAGGCTCTAACGCATCGAAAGCATAAGGCAAAGCAGGTAAACTAAATGCATCAACTACAGGAGCTGAAAAAGAGGGCAAAACCACGCTAGCGCCCGCAAGGACTAACGATTTTTGAAGGAATTCGACACGTTTCATTATGTTTGAATTTATACTATTCGTAAACAACTCGACCTACTATACTTCGGCCAAGTGTAATCTCGTCGGTATACTCTAAATCGCCGCCAATTGGAATACCACGCGCAATCGTGGATAATTTTACGGGAAACTCTTTCAGCTTTTTGGTCAAATAAAAAGCCGTTGTATCCCCTTCCATCGTAGGACTCAAGCCTAAAATCACTTCACTCACTTTCCCTGAAGCGACACGTGCCACTAAGGTTTCGATAGTCAAATCACCTGGAGAAATACCGGATAAAGGGGAAATAATCCCGCCCAAAACGTGGTAAAGGCCCATAAACTGACCTGTATTTTCAATCGCTAATACATCGCGTAGATCTTCCACCACACAAATAATACTTTCATCGCGTTTATGGCTTGAACAAATGCCGCACAAATCACCATCCGAAATCATGTGGCATTGTGGGCAGTATTTCGTCTCTGTTCTGAGTTGAACTACCGCGTGGGCTAATTGCAAAGATTGGGCTTCTGGGCGCTTTAATAAGTGCAAAGCGAGGCGCAAAGCTGATTTTTTACCAATGCCGGGCAGTTTGGAAATCTCTTCCACGGCTTGCTCAATCATCTTGGAGGGGTAATTATTCATTAGGCGCTGGCTTCTATTTCTGCGGAAATTCCTCTACGGCAAATCTCATTGCGCATAGCTACTAATTCGTCAAATCCACCGGTTTTCACGCCGCATTTGCCTCTGAAATGAATCTGTAAGGTACATTGCTCCGCTTGTTGTGGCGTGTGTTCACACACCTCAATCAACGTTAAAATGACATATTCAAAGGAATTGACTTCATCATTGTAGACAATCAGCTGATGGGACTCGATCACCTCTTCCTCAATGAGGGTCGACGTGTCTTCTTGCCATTTTTCCTGATTTTGAAAAGAAAAAGGTAGACGATAAATACTATCTACACAGAATTCCATATTTTTGATGAATTTGAAATCAAATTTAAAAAAAAATCCGTTCCAAACCTTATGTCTGTACAATTAGCTGGAGGAATTCTTGCCCTCTATTTTGGCCTGCTGTTAGCGATCTCCTATTTTACCTCGAGAGGCGCTGATACCCACGCATTTTTTACAGCTAATCGCGAGTCGCCTTGGTGGCTGGTAGCCTTTGGGATGATAGGAACGTCGATTTCTGGCTTAACCTTTATTTCCGTGCCGGGCGCAGTGGGAAAAACCTATTTCACTTATTACCAAGTCATTTTAGGTCACTCGCTAGGTTATTTAACCATTGCTTTGGTCTTAATGCCCTTGTATTACCGATTAAATTTGATTTCCATCTACGGATATTTAGAAAAACGCTTCGGTTTTTGGTCTTATAAGACGGGTTCTGCCTTCTTTTTATTGTCTAGAACGATCGGCTCTGCTGCTCGTTTGTATTTAGCCGTGAACGTATTGCAAATTGCGATCTTCGCCCCTATTGGCGTGCCCTTTATCGTGACCGTTTTCGTTTCGATCTTCTTGATTTGGCTGTATACGCACCGTGGAGGGGTTAAAACGATTATTTGGACGGATACTTTGCAGACCTTATTTTTATTGATTGCGTTATTTATTACCATTGTTTTAGTGGGCCAAAAAATGGACATGAGCATCCCTGACATGATTCAGAAAGTCAGTGCAAGCAAGTATTCGCATTTGTTTGAATGGGATTGGAAGAACCCCCATTTCTTCGGGAAAGACTTCTTGGCAGGCGTGTTCATTGCGATCGTTATGACGGGTTTAGATCAGGATTTGATGCAAAAGAACCTGACCTGCAAATCGATCGGAGAAGCACAGAAAAACATGTTCTGGTTCTATTGGGTACTTCTTTTCATTAATATCTTGTTCCTTTCTTTGGGAGCCTTGTTGTACATTTACTCCGCTTCTAAAGGAATAGCCGTACCCACAAAAACGGATGAATTGTATCCGATGTTAGCCCTAGGAGGTGAATTTGGGACCTTAGCTGCTGTGACGTTCTTATTAGGTATTATAGCGGCCTCTTACGCAAGTTCTGACTCAGCTTTAACAGCTTTAACGACCTCTTTCTGTATCGATTTCTTAAGCATCGAAAAGTTCAAAGAGGATAAGCAAAAGAAGTTGAAACATTATGTACACATCGGATTCTCGGCCTTGTTTTTCGTCGTGATTGGTCTATTTCACATCTTCAATACGTCTGAATTAATTGCGGCTGTGTTCAATTTAGCGGGTTATACTTATGGGCCCTTGTTAGGCTTGTTCTCGTTTGGTTTATTTACAAAATATGCCATTCGGGATAAATGGGTACCTATTATCTGTGTGCTTTCCCCTATTATTACGTTTGTGTTAGAAACACAGGCGCAGAGCTTATTTGGTGGTTTTGGATTCGCTAAATTGATCTTAAATGGAGCGATTTGCTTTGTGATGTTGTGGATGATTCGGGACAAAAACCTAGAATCGGTACACGTTGCGTAAGGCGTAATAATGGACGTTTTGGCCTATTCCTGTTTCTTTCAAATAGTCCCCGGCGGCGCAATAACCTATTTCTAACTGAAAACTAAAGTGTTTCGTGGGGAAGTATTGAGCGTCCAAAGCATAAATATCACATACCCCCGTCGCAGCACTAATTTGATTTTTGGTCTTTAAAGGACGTAATGGAGACATATTGGGCGTATAAACCCCCTCAGCTAAACTTTCTCTGTTGACAAAAGAAGCGCGCGCTGTCACCATCCATTTCTTGTAATCTTGGTAGCGAAAATAAGGGCTAATATTGACTGTATTGGTGATATTTAGCCCAACTGTTTGACCAAAAGGCGGGCGTGCAAACAAGGTATTAAACGTATTCAATTGACCATCGCCATTCGAGCGATCACCAGGAACTATATTACCAGAGAATCCAAGAAACAAGGCCTTTTTAACCGCTACATTAACGTCCCAAACACCCATAAAGGCATCAATGGCTAAGCCTTTAAAATCCCCCGATTGATGCGCTAATTCGAAATCATAATTGACATTTCCTGGACCTGAATAAGCTCTAATTCCTAGCGTATGACGCTTTTCAAGACCTGTTTTGAATAAATATTCCCGCTGTTCGCTTTCTAAATAGAAGTAATATGGTTCAATAAAATGGCGTTTCTTGAATTTATAATTCCCGTAAAAGCCACCTAAAATTTCACTAGAACGCACATCATCGAAAACACCCGGATTCATTTTGATAGGATTCGAAATTAACGCATCCCATTGCCAATTATTCTTTTTGTATTTCAGGGTTGCACCATAAAAGGTAATTCTCGTATTCGGACCCTCTTTGGAAGCAATCAAACGTTCGCTACCATAGGCAAATTCCTGCTTTCCTGCTCTAATTTTAAGATTATCTGCCAAAGGAATCTCTATGAATGCTTGATGTAAGGACAAGAGATTCTCATCTAACATCCCATTAAACGGATTAGGATTCCAAAACCGAGCCGTATTATTTAGTTGTGCAAATAGACGAACGCGGTGGGGTAATTCTAAGTTTGCGTGCAATAAAATCCGATGCATCAACTGATGCGGACTTACTGTCACAAAATCCGCAGGCACCTCACCAAAATTAAAATGCGTATAGGATTGGTATTGCTCTCTCCACTCACCACCAAAGCTTAGTCTAGCTGAACCTAATACCCGAATTTCCTTCAAATGATCCGTTGCTTCTTTCTTTAAACTATCGTTTCTAAGAGCTGAGAAATCATCTTCAGCGCGCATGCGGGCAATCTGTTGGGCAGAAAGGGAGAAAGAAAGAAGTAAAAAAAGAAGAAGTCTCAAATTTTGTAAAAAATCAAAAGACAAATGAAGGTATTATAAAACAAAAAAACCACACGTCTTGTGTGGTTTTTTGCCTACCGAAGTAGTCCGTACGGTAGAGTGGAAACATTTCTTATCCTACCCTATTCGTATCAAAACCATACCATATTAATCTATAATTACTTTTTGACATCTTAATTAATTCCTAATAAGTTAAAATCACGAACGTTTGCTCACTTTTTTGCTAACTTGATCTACATTAAAATTCAGGTTAATAAATTTCAAAATGTGACTTAAACTATATAAAACCTTATTCCAAAAATTTCGTATTTTAGTAAATTATTACTCTGAATATAAAATTACATGATTCTTAAAGAGAAAATTTCGCTTGAAAAAGTTTGCAAAAAAGAACCAAAACTAAGTCGGGTCGAATTTGAAAATAACAGAGAAGCTGTTATAACCCATTTTCTTCATAACAAGGATAAAGGCGTAGCTCAGGTTTATAAAAAAGATGCAATAAAATTCACCAAGGAGATATTGGATAATTTATACCCTAATGAAATAATTTCAAATTCAGTTGCAGAAGAAGCATTACAATATGGGATTTTTGATGAATTTGACGTTCCATTTCCTCCGATTAAAAATCCAAAATTCAATTTTATTGACTTATTCGCAGGCATTGGCGGCTTCCGTTTAGCTATGCAAAATTTGGGCGGCAAATGTGTGTTTACAAGTGAATGGGACCAAGATGCAAAACGTACTTATAAAACAAACTTTGGCGAAACCCCATTTGGAGATATAACCAAGGAGGATACTAAATCATTTATTCCAGATAATTTCGATTTAGTATGCGCAGGATTTCCTTGCCAAGCCTTTTCAATCGCAGGGAAAAGAGGAGGGTTTGAAGACACTAGAGGAACTTTATTTTTTGATGTAGCGGAAATTATTAAGCGTAAAAAACCAAAAGCAATCTTCTTAGAAAACGTAAAGGGGCTAAGGAATCATAATGGAGGAAAAACCTTAGCAACCATTTTAAATGTATTGCGAAACGACTTGGGATATTTTGTCCCTGACCCTCAAATTATAAATGCAAAGGACTTTGGAGTACCACAAAATAGAGAGAGAATTTACATTGTTGGCTTTAGAAAAGATCTTGGTATTGAAAATTTTGAATACCCCGCACCTTTAAAGAGAAAGGTTTCATTTTCGGAAATAAAAGAAAAAGATGTACCTCCAACAAAATATTTTCTTTCTACGCAATATGTTCAGACCTTAAAAAACCACAAAGCGCGTCACGAGGGAAAAGGAAATGGTTTTGGTTATGCAATTATACCAGACGATGGAATAAGCAACGCAATTGTAGTTGGTGGAATGGGTCGGGAACGAAATTTAGTTTTAGATGACAGAATCACAGATTTTACTCCGACAACACACATAAAAGGTACTGTAAATCGTGAAGGAATCAGAAAAATGACTCCAAGAGAATGGGCAAGATTACAAGGATTTCCTGATAGTTATCTAATACCTGTTGCTGATGCGTCAGCATACAAGCAATTTGGTAATTCAGTAGCGGTTCCCGCAATTCAAGCGACGGCGAATGAAATTTTAAGATTAATTCTTGCAAAAAATGATAACAGGAAATAAAGGTGAATGGAGTGAAATTTATGCGCTACTTAAATTATTAGGTGACAAAAAATTGCATCCTGGAAATAGTCAAATCAAAAAAATTGAGAACCTTTTTTATCCAATTTTAAAGATACTTCGTACTGATGTTAATGGTAGTTTCGAATATTCAATCGATGATGATATTGTAATTATTTCAGGAACTCAGGAAGTATTTCGTATCCCCATTTTTGAGTTTCAAAAAAAAGCTGAAATATTACTAACCGAAATCAAAAATAATTCAGGTGCATTCTCAGTTCCTGAAATTGAGGAATTTATGCACAGCATAAAATGCCTGTCTTTAAAAGCAAGTTCTACATCCAAAACAGATATAACTATAGTAGTTCATGATTTAATGACTGGTCTTCAACCTACATTAGGCTTTAGCATTAAATCACAATTAGGTAATCCCGCTACTTTATTAAATGCAGGTGAAACCACAAATTTCATTTTCGAAATAACAGGTTTAGTACTTAATCAAGATCAAATTCTCAGAATTAATACCATCGCCTCTTCTAGCAAGATAAAAGATAGACTTTTAGAGATTAAAAAATTAGGAGGAGATTTGAAATTTGTAAGGACTCAACGTAATATTTTCAGTAATAATTTAATCCTTATTGACAGTTTTTTACCACAAATTTTAGCGGATCTAGTATTTAATTTTTACACATCAAATCAATCAAATATAGAAGAATTGCTTGATATGACAGAAAGCAAAAACCCTTTAGGCTACGACACTACAGAAAATCATTTATTTTACAATTATAAAATGAAACGGTTCTTAAGTGATATTGCTTTAGGTATGATGCCTTCAAAAGTGTGGACTGGGGAATATGAAGCTAATGGTGGATATTTGGTTGTTAAATCAGATGGTGAAATATTGTGTTATCACATTTACAACAAAAACGAATTCGAAAATTATCTCTTAGCAAATACAAAACTTGAGACGGCAAGTAGTGGAAAACATGGATTTGGTACAGTTTATGAGGAAAGTGGAAATCAATTCATCAAACTTAACTTACAAATACGATTTAAGTAATTCCTAATCTCACTTAAAAATTGAATGCTCAATTCACTGCTAAACATTAATGAATATTTTGAAGCCCTCATCTTCATTCTCAAATCTAATACTTCCATTCTGCATACACCACATCATCATGATTAGGTAGGTTAAGTCATTGGGTTTACCTTCAATAATGATATTTTCATTAGGGTCGAGCTGAAACTGCTCTTGTAGTCTAAACATCATCCCATTCAAATAATTAAGTTCGGGAATTGCGCCAAGGTTTTTGATTTGTGTTGATATTTCAGGGTCCTCCATTTGAAAGGAGATAACCTTCTTATTCCCTAATTGGTATTTTTCATCTTCGATTATAACTCTAAAGGGTAGTTGCATCTAATTTACCTGATTTGATTTCACTCTTTATGTTATCAATCAAAGACTTTACTTGTTCTTGAAGCAGTATGATTTTCATGTTATCTGTTTAGATATAAATATCTGTTTGTTGAAATTTCCACATTTTTTGGTCCAGTTTTTTTCGTGGTATTGACCCTTCTTTTGCTAACAAAGATTTACACCTATATAAGACGGGATACAGGGATCACCTCCAGGATCCCCTGCAGGGAGGACCTGATCGTGCACCGATATTGTTTCGCATTAATTGCACCTGTTGTATGTTTAGCAACGGTATTTTCTGATCTGAATCTGAACAAGATCATCCTTGAATTTTAGTTTCGCATGACAATGTCTAACTGAATTGTACCAATAAAATAGGTGTACCAAACTAATCTTACTAGAATGCTCTGGTATGTTAAATAATGCGCTTACATTAGCCATAGAGCAATTCAAAGGATAAAAATGGTACACTTATGGTAAATGCAGTTATCTACAGTAGGGTGTCAAGTGTTGGGAGTAGACAAGACACCGAACGTCAAACAAAGGAGCTAACAGAATACGCCGCTCGAATGGGTTATAATTTGGTTGGTATCTACGAGGAGAAAATTAGTGGATTCAAAAAGAATGAGGATCGTCCAATTCTTTCACAGATGTTGATTGATATTGACAGGCGCAAAATTGATAAGGTCCTTACTTGGGAGCTGTCTCGTATTGGAAGGAATGTCATTCAAGGTCTATCTTTTGTTGAGGAGCTAAACACGAGGAAGGTATCCCTATTCATCAAGAACTACAACCTTGAAACCTTGTATGAGGATAAGACCATCAATCCTCTAACCATGTTCATGATTCAGATTCTTGCCAGTGTCGCCTCCATGGAAGCAGAAACTACCAAATCCCGTTTCCAATCGGGTTACCGCAACTTCATAAACAACGGTGGTAAGGTTGGAAGAAAGCCGGGTCATACAATCACTGACGAGGACCTGTTGAAGAAGTATTCAGAGGTGGTGAAGCTGTTAAAGCGTGGGCTAAGTGTAAGACAAGTGGCCAAACTGACTGAGAATACATCTACTACAACAGTCATGAAAGTGAAAGCAACGGCCAATCGGTTACAATTAATTTAGATAACAGGTCTTACTTCACGAAAGGGTCAATATCCCACATTTAATTTTTATTCAAAGTGTAAAACATTTTTTTTGAAAAATCTTTACCAGATATACCCAATCCCAAAAACCGCTCCTATTTCGCTTAATCGCCACATTTTGATTCAAAAATAATTATACATATGTCGATCACGATAAAAACCTGTTATCAGGATTTCGCATTATCATTTTTTTTATCTACTCTATATTAAGGATATTAATTCTCCTTTGAGAAATAGGTTCGAACCCAACATCCTCCATTTAGTTTGATTCATACTCTGTTAACCATAAAAATGGGATGGGTAAAAGAAGTAAGAATTAAACACCCAATTCACATAGTGTGTTTTGGTAAACTTAATTTTTTTCAAATAATGGAAAACCCAATTACTGAAATTTCTATTTCAGGAACTACTTTTCAGGACCTATGTCCTATGTTACAAAGTCGGATTCAAACCGTAGAAGACTTTGCAAGAATTGCAACGGTTGTAGCCTTCGAAAAGAACGGAGGAGAAGAGGCTAAAAACCTTAAATTAGTGAAGTTGGTACAAGATGGTAAGATGACTCCTGAAAGAGCAGTAAAACTGATGGAATCGTTTCATCTTGCAAAAAAAGACCAAGGATCCAATGCTTTAACAGAAGCATTGGACCATGTTCATCACTTTGGTAAGGGTTATAACCTATATAATAAGGATTCTAAGAATCTTAATGACATCCCTGATGGTACCGTCTCTACAGCCGTATTATCCCCACCTTATGGTCTTGGGCAAAGAATCTATCCTACAGGAGTAATGACTTCCCAGCAACTTGGATCAGAGACATCCACGGACGACTACGTTAAAAACTCTGTTACCGGCTATTACTCTGAAATATACAGAGTATTGAAAAACGAGGGTAGTCTATTCATCAACATCATGGATACCTACAAAGGTGTAAGCTGTATTGTGCCACACAAATTGGTGGTGGAAATGGTGAAAGCCGGGTGGTACTTAGTGGGTGATTGGTCGTGGAAAAAATCCAACTCCAAGCCACTCGGTAGAATTAAAAGATTACAGCCTGTAACTGAACGTATTCTGCACTTTGTTAAGGATCCTAAAAACTACTACTTCCGTGAGTTCATTCATTGGAAACAGGGAGAGTTGTTTGGTATCCAACGTGGTTGCAACGACGCAAAATCAGGTGATAAGAAGGACAAGGTTAAATGGTCATTAAAAAAACCGATCAAACGATTCAAGGACTTTTTGGATGAACAGGAAGTTCAAGGTGTAATTGAAGGTGCGTCTTTTAATTGGTCAGAGCTACGTAAAATTGATCCTAATTTTACCCACTTAGCGCCATTTCCTGCGTACTTACCCATCTTGCCAATCCTGATGACTTCTAAAATTGGTGATACCGTACTTGACATCTTTTCAGGAACAGGTACTACTGCTGAAGTTGCGTTACAGTTAGGTCGAAATGCCATTGGTTATGATACCGATCCTGTATCAATCGAGTTCTCCAAAAAACGATTGGACCTTGTGGAACAAAACCTGCCATCTATTGACGAAATCACAGATTTTGAAAACGAATACATGACAGCAGCTTAAATAATTTATCCCCACATCACCATTTCAAGGTGACGTAGATCAACCCCAACTTCTTGACCTTACAATCCCCATTCTTTATGGGTAAGGGATTCTTTGTGTCAAAAGTATTGAAATAGGTCACTTTGGTGGTGGTGTGATTAACATTTTAAAACAAAATATTATGTCAATTATATATGTAGAAATATCGCCAGAATACATGGCGCAAATTGAGTCTGAAATGACCCAACCAACGTATGTTAAACCTGCAACAACGATTGCAAATCCTACCCTATTCAAACTACATCATGAGCAAGGAGGATTAGAATTTGTGGACATTGAAGAAGGGTATTACATCTTCCCGGGTTGTGAACCCGAAGATGGTGAATGTTATGATGAGGGTCCGTTTACTGACCCGATTATTGGTGAAGAATATGATGAATTACCATTTTAAGTCATGACGATCATCATACCAACTTCAGTGGATGTAAAAGCTATGGTGGCGGGACTAAATGTCTCGCCAACCAAAGCGAAGGGACTTGAAATGCGAACCAATTATTTCTTATCACAGGTGATGACCACCAACGAAAATTGGAAGCTAAACAAGGATAATAACTTCTACCGTAATATCTGTTCAAAGACCATGAAACTAATTATTGGTGACGATTACTATGGTATACTGGAATTACTTACTGGTGGAATTGACCCTGTTGTAGAGTCAGATGAATCGTACTCCAACTTTTCATCCTATGACCAATATTGCAAGGGTTACAGGTTAACTGCTCGATATAACACAGGTGAGTACGTGTACCGTGAACTGCCACGCAAATTCTCTGACAAGATCATAAAGTACCTACCTGAAGATGCAGAAACGGCAAGAATGACGGAACGGTACTCCTTCCTATTAGACCAATATCAGAACCACAGGTTACAGGTAAATCCTTCCATATACGAGTTCATTTCAAACTTTGGATGTCAACTATTGGAACGAGTGGAAGAGGATAACCAGTACCAAAAGAACATGATTTACAACCTCATTGGACGTTGGTTATACTACGTTCAAAAGTTTGAAGAGGGGGACTTAAATCCCATGGTAGCCGGTAGTAATCATAGGTTGAATTCTGTTTACACCAACCTACCTAAAGTATTAAGAGGGTTTATAAATTGTAATGGTAAACTACTTTACTCTGTTGACTTAAGTGCCAGTCAACCTTATATCTTAAGTAAGGTGTTAGATAGTAGTTTCTTTCATGATACTAGTAATGGATTTAACCTATTCTCTATATATAATGAGGTATATAATCTTCTAGTTGATAATGGTTATCTAATATCTGTTCCTTCTTATTCTAATTCAGATATGTATCCCTTTATGTGGAGTGTTTTTTTTACCCCTAAAGAATTAGAATCCATCCTAGAATACCAACAGATTCCGTTCATAAACGACTACTACAGGTACGTGATTTCCAAAGGGTTCAAATATCAGTTAACTGAACAGGAACTCCTTGAAAAACGAACTGAATTCAAAAAGTCGACCATGTATATCCTGTTTGACGACCACAGAGGTCACCGGATAGTTAACCAACAAGTCCGACTG
>CANFWR010000029.1 GCA_947450865.1 Cytophagaceae bacterium | reverse complement strand
CGCGAGATTGGATTGAAGTTAGAATTCTCAGATATAACCATTGAAAAGATTATCCCTCCGGCTTGTGAGGCGGCTCCCACAGTAGACGCTTTCTTTGAGGAGATCGATAAAGCCAATGATTTCTTTGAGAAATTAGTGAATGAGGCTGCGGCGAAAGGCGAGGTCTTACGTTATATTGCTTGTTTAGAAGATCAAAAAATCACTATCGGTTTGCGTTCAGTTGGACCCGCACATCCTTTCTATCAAATGGATGGAGCTGATAACGTAATTGCCTTTACAACCAAGCGTTACCATGATAGGCCTTTAGTTATTAAAGGCCCTGGAGCAGGTGCCGAAGTGACTGCCTCGGGTGTTTTTGCAGATATTGTGTCCATCGGAAGTCATCTCGCATAATATGGAAAAGATACGTGTATATGCTCCTGCGACGGTAGCCAATGTGGCTTGTGGATTTGATATTTTCGGTTTTGCGGTGAATCACCCTGGAGATGAAGTGGTTTTGGAAAAGAAATCGACTCCAGGTATCGTCATTAAAGAAATTACGGGTGATGAGGGTCGTTTACCTAAGGCAGTGGAGAAAAATACGGCTGGAATTGCCATCCAAAAATACTTAGCCCACATCGGTCGCGAAGACCAAGGATTTGAATTATCCTTGCATAAAGATATGCCTTTAGGTTCTGGATTAGGATCTTCAGCTGCTTCAGCAGTGGCTGGCGTTTTTGCAGCGAATGAACTAATGGGCCGCCCTTTATCTCAAAAGGACCTCTTGCCCTTCGCGATGGAAGGCGAGCGCGTCGCCTGCGGCTCCGCGCACGCGGACAACGTAGGTCCTTCGCTCTTAGGAGGCTTTATTGTGATTCGGTCTTATGATCCCTTAGATATCATTCAAGTTCCCGTACCAGCGGATTTATATGCGAGTATCGTTCATCCTCAAATCGAAGTAAATACGAAAGACGCGCGTGGAATTTTAGATAAGGAAATCTCGTTATCCACCACTATCACCCAAATGGGGAATGTTGCAGGACTAGTAGCGGGCCTCTTATTACCAGATTATGAGCTGATTGGTCGTTCGTTAGTCGATGTGATTATTGAGCCATCTCGTGCGATCTTGATCCCTGGATTTGCTGAGGTAAAAGCAGCTGCTATTGCGAATGGCGCCTTAGGATGTTCTATTTCTGGTTCTGGACCCTCTTTATTTGCCTTATCGAAAGGCGAAGAAACAGCTCAGAAAGTAGCCAAAGCGATGGCCACAGAATTTGCCGCCTTGGGTATTGGATCAGAGCAATATGTCTCTCAAATCAACCAAAAAGGTCCTGTTGTTTTAGCCGATTAAGCTTTCGGATGCGCTTGTAAGTAGATGGCCTTCATTTTCTCCATCGAATTATGAGTGTATACCTGCGTTGCTGCCAAATTCGCATGTCCTAATAACTCTTTAATGGCATTCAAATCAGCCCCTTTATTCAAAAGGTGTGTCGCATAGGTGTGACGCAATACGTGTGGCGAAAGTTTTTCTAGCTGACTATATTCCCCTAAATTTTTCTTCACCAAGCGTTGTACAAACATGGGGTACAAGGGTTCTCCTTTATCTGTGAGTAATAAATGCGCGTGTTCTATAGTGCAAAAGCTGCGATATGCTGCTATTAAGTCAACGAGCAAGCTAGGAATAGGAATCATCCGTTCCTTATTTCTCTTTCCGATTACTCGGATTGTTTTAGCAGCAAGATTGACTTGGTTGTTTTGCAGTGAAATCAATTCTGCGAGTCGAATACCTGTTCCATAAAGTAGAAAAAGGATGAGTTCATCGCGCGCTTCGCTGAAATTTGTCGCGATTTTTCGATTATCCACGAGGTTTTCCATCTCCGATTCACGTACGAATTGGGGGATTTTCTTGGTGGTTTTGACCATCCGAATAGAGGTCATTGGATTTTCTTCGATTTTCCCTGTTCGTAAAAGGTACTTATAGAAGGTTCGAAGCGTGGCCAGTTTGCGGTTAATACTGCGGTTTTGGATGGAATCATCGGATAAACTGATGAGCCATTTACGAATCGTTAATGCTTGAACTAGAGATAATTCCGCAGGTGCGATGAAAGCAGTAAACTGTTCTAAGTCAGTAGAGTAGGAGGTAATCGTGTGCGAACTGAGGCGCCTTTCGATGGACAGGTGGTCCAAAAAAAAATTGACTAATTCACGATTCATCATCGAAATTAGTCAATTCCTTTAAAGAATGTATAGGAAATTAGTTATTAATATTTCCGTAAGTGATTTGCTTGTAAGCAGCACGAATCATTTCTTTACGACGACCTACAGAAGGTTTTTCGAAAGCAGATCTTCTACGTAGTTCTTTCACTACACCTGTTTTTTCAAATTTCTTCTTAAAGCGTTTTAAAGCTTTATCAATTGATTCGTTCTCTTTTATCGAAATAATTAACATTTTCTTTTGTCTGTTTTTTTAAATTGTGTGCAAAGATAATCATTTTTTTTTGATGCGCAATAGGTGAATCGATTATTTCAATGAATGTTTTTGCCTATTTTTGTGCTTTCATCTTAAAGATTTTTATGTCAAACTTTTCACGGACAACCGTTACTGCAGCTTTAATTTATGCGAATGGACCTATTCACATCGGTCACTTAGCGGGATGTTATTTGCCAGCAGATATCTACGTGCGTTATTTGCGCTTGCAGAAAAAGGATGTGATTTTCGTGTCTGGAACAGATGAGCATGGTGTGCCTATTACGATTAAGGCGGCGAAAGAGGGTAAAACTCCTCAGCAAGTAGTAGATTATTATTACAAGGAAATCAAAGATTCGTTTGAGCAATTTGGTATTTCCTTTGATATCTATGGCCGTACATCGGATCCGGTTCACCACGAGGTTTCCCAAGAGTTCTTTTTGAAATTATACAACGAAGGGAAATTTATAGAGGAAGTGACAGAGCAATTCTATGATGAAGAAGCGAAGCAATTCTTAGCGGATCGCTATATCACAGGTGATTGCCCTTCCTGTAAGCAACCTGGCGCTTATGGTGATCAATGTGAAAAGTGTGGAACAACGCTTTCTCCTACGGAATTATTGAATCCTAAATCGGCTTTAAGTGGTTCTAAACCTGTATTGAAGCCGACTAAAAACTGGTTTTTGCCCTTGGATCAATGGCAACCAGAATTAGAAAAATATATTAATTCTCACCCTGAATGGAAGTCAAATGTGACGGGTCAGGTTAAATCCTGGTTGCAGGAAGGTTTGAAGCCACGGGCGATGACGCGTGATTTGAACTGGGGTGTGCCTATTCCTTTGCCGGATACGGAAGGCAAAGTGCTCTATGTGTGGTTTGATGCTCCCATCGGATATATCTCGATGACAAAGCAATTAACGCCAGATTGGGAGACGTATTGGAAGGCGAAGGATAGCCGCATCGTACATTTCATCGGGAAGGACAATATTGTATTCCATTGTTTGATTTTCCCGGCGATGTGTATGGCGCACGGAGGCTACCAATTAGCCGATCAAGTGCCGGCGAATGAATTTATGAACCTGGAAGGGGATAAGATTTCTACCTCGCGCAATTGGGCGGTTTGGTTGCATGAATATTTAGTGGATTTCCCGGGTAAGCAGGACGTACTGCGGTATGCATTGACGGCTTCAAGTCCAGAAACGAAGGATGCTGATTTTACGTGGGCAGATTTTCAGACCAAAAACAACTCCGAATTAGTAGCCATTTTAGGCAATTTCGTGAACCGTGCCTTTGTATTAATTGATAAAAACTTCGGTTCTGTGGTGCCTCCTAAAGCAGAAGGGACAGGATTGGAAGCTGATTTGATGGCGGCTGTGGCTGAAATTCCAGCTAAATTGGAAGTAGCGCTAGAAAATTATAAATTCCGTGATGCGCTAGTATTAGCAATGGAGATTGCCCGATTAGGTAATAAATACTTGGCGGAAGCGGAGCCTTGGAAGATCATGAAGGAGGATCCGGCGAAGGCTGGAACTGTATTGAATTATGCGGTGCAATTAGTCGCTCAGGCGAGTATTGCTTTAGAGCCATTTATTCCGTTTGGTGCTCAGAAATTGCGTTCTGCGCTGGGAATGGAGAGTTTTGAATGGTCAAGCATTGGCGATTTTGAGGTGATTGCTGCAGGGACTTCTTTGCAAAATCCAGGCTTGTTATTCGAGAAGATTGAAGATGAAGCGGTACAAAAGCAAGTAGATAAATTAGTTCAAACAAAAGCGCAAATGGAATTAGCGACTAAATCGGTGCCAGCTCTTAAAGAGACGGTGGCCTTTGATGATTTTGCCAAAATGGATATTCGCATTGGTGAAATCGTTGCAGCAGAGAAGATGGAGAAGAGTAAGAAGCTGTTAAAGCTTCAGGTGAATGATGGTTTTGTGACTAGAACGATCTTGTCTGGAATTGCGGAACATTTCGCACCAGAAGATTTAGTAGGAAAACAGGTGACTTTCTTAGCCAATCTTGCGCCACGCAAAATGATGGGTATTGAAAGTGAAGGGATGATTTTGATGGCAGAGGATGCAGATGGAAGTCTGGCATTAGTACAGCCTAATAAGCCAATTTGGAATGGAGGGACCGTTAATTAGGCCTCCAAAACAGGATAGGTATAAAATAAAAATAAGGTCAGAAGAAACTTCTGGCCTTATTTGTTTAACCTCTAAACCTATTTAACTATGAAAATTTATACAAATATAATGCTTTAGTGGATATTTTATAAGTTTAGTGCAAAAAAAATTAAAAAAAAGGTGAAGTTAAAAACTTCACCTTTTTTGATTACCTCTAAACCTATTTAACTATGAAAACTACTAACAATCTAATTATAACATAACAACCAAGTGCTCTTGTTGTTCTGAACTGTTATCGAAATTAGTGTCGATAACGGGCTCAGTGCCTACAATTGACCAAACTAGGTTGATCTTTTTTGCTGCTTGATTAATTTCTTTGATCCAGTTTAACGTCTTCGTGTCCGAAAAATTTTGTCCTTGCTCAGAAATAGTTTTGATGGTGTGGTTGAAAACCGCTTTTTCTGACTCAGATACTTTTAAGAACTCAGTCTTGTTATTTTGGAAATCTTCTAAAATCGATATAGTCAAACTCGCTGCGCTTGCGCTCTTTACTTGAGCGTCTTTGCGAATCAACGATGTGATCACTTCTGATAATGTTTCTGTTTTTACTGATAAATCGTTTGAACGATTAAATGAACGTGCTTCTTCTTCTGCAACCGCAACTAGGTTTAATCCAATTAAACAGCTAGCTAATAATAATGTCTTCTTCATATTTTTGTTATATTTATTATCTAAATCAACAATGCAAAATTATTGCATTTTTTTAATATGACAAAACTTTATTTTAGTCTATTTTTTGTCTAATTTTTCAGAAAATTCCGATTTTAAATTAAAATTCAGAATAAATTGTATAATTAATGAATTAATTCAGAATAATATTTGGCTTATTATTTCAAATCATTTGAATAATTCTTAATTGAAAATTACGGAAAAATTCAAATATTCTTTAAAAAGTACAATCATTGGTTGTATTTGTTCATTGTTTTAGTGAGTCCTTCAACGCAGAATGTTTCTATTATCTCCGCGGTTTTGTCCAAAATGAAGGGGATTGTTTCTAATTCGGCCTCGGAAAAGTTACTTAGTACGTAATCTGCCTGCCTTCCTTTGGCAAAATCACTCCCGATTCCCATACGTAAACGGGGGTATTCTGTGCCTCCTAGAACTCCTTCGATGCTTTTAAGTCCGTTGTGTCCACCCGAAGAGCCTTTGGGCTTTAAACGTAAGGTATCGAATGGGATAGCCAGGTCATCCACTAGCACTAGCATGTTCTCCTTTTCGATCTTATAGTAGGAAAGCCAGTAATTGACTGCCTTACCGCTCAAGTTCATGAACGTAGTGGGTTTGATCAGGTAGATGGTATGTCCGCTTAATTTATAGGAGGCGATAGAGGCTAATCGATCAGTTTTAAAGTTGAGGTCCTTGTGTTTGGCCAAATAATCCACCGCCATAAAACCGATATTATGGCGTGTGAATAAGTATTGCGGGCCTATGTTGCCCAATCCAACGATTAAAAAGTTCATAGAGTATTGAATTTACATACAAATTACGCTCAAATTTTTTAGAACACCTCTTTGCGCTTACCTTCGCATAAAATTTATTCACATGAAAAAAATCGCCTGCATCACAGGTGCGAGTTCCGGAATTGGACGCGCCACAGCTCAATCCTTAGCCAAAGAGGGTTATCAATTAATTCTTTGTGGTAGAAGAAAAGAACGTTTGGAAGAATTACAGGCAAGTTTAGCCGTTAATTCCATCCTTTTAACGTTTGATGTGAGCGATCAACCTTCTGTGATCAAAGCGTTTGAATCTCTTCCGGCTGAGTGGAAAAATATCGATGTCTTGGTAAATAATGCGGGTAATGCGCACGGGATGTCCGCTATTCAGGATGGCGATGTGGCTGATTGGGACGCGATGATGGCCTCCAATGTGACTGGCCTATTATATGTGTCGAAAGAGGTAATTAAAGGAATGGTTGAAAGGAAATCTGGTCATATCATTAACCTATCTTCGATTGCAGGAAAGCAAACCTATCCAAATGGGAATGTATATTGTGCGTCTAAAGCGGCAGTTGAGGCATTATCAGCTGGAATGCGCCAGGACTTAAATCCATTTGGCATTAAAGTTTCCAACGTAGCTCCAGGTGCGGTAGCTACCGAATTTTCTGAAGTGCGTTTTAAAGGAGATCAAGCAAAAGCAAATGCAGTTTATGCCGGATACGAACCTTTAGTTGCAGAAGATGTGGCCGAATTAATTCGCTATATCGTCTTAGCGCCCGCACACGTCAATATTGCGGATGTGACTATTTTGCCGACAGCACAAGCGTCAGCTTTTCAGATTCTTCGAAAAAATTAGATAGAACGTTGGCGAACCGTCTCAAAAATGATGACACCCGCTGCAACCGATACGTTTAAGGATCCTACTTGACCTGCTTGTGGAATTTTAGCGATCTCATCTGATTTGCGGATGATTTCGTCTGTGATTCCGTCCTCCTCTGATCCCATAATGATGGCAATGGGGTCTTTGTAGTCTATTTCGTAGATCGTGCTTTTCGCCTTTTCTGTACAAGCGACCACGCGCAATCCTGAATTTTGCAAGAAATCAATCGTTTGGATTAAGCTGTCTTCCTTACATACTGGAATGAAGTTCAAGGCGCCAGAGGATGTTTTCATCGCATCTGCGTTGATTTGAGCGGCTCCACGAGAAGGTAAAACGATCGCGTGAACACCCGCACATTCTGCTGTACGCGCGATAGCACCGAAGTTTCTCACATCTGTAACGCGGTCCAAAATCAAAATAAACGGTATTTCGCCTTTCTCAAAGGTGTCTGCAATGACATTCTCTAGTTTCGCATAGTGAATGGCAGAAACGAAAGCGATGGCTCCTTGGTGATTCTTGCGCGTAATGCGATTCAATTTCTCCAAAGGTACCTTCTGCACCTGAATGCCTTTTTCTTTGGCTAAATCAAGGATTTCAGTGTTTCCTAACTCTCTTTGGACTAATAAACGATCAATTTCCTTCCCAGAACGAAGGGTTTCTAGAACAGATTGTACCCCAAACACAAACTCTTTATTGTCTGTTACAGGAGCTGTAAAATGTCTAAATGGTCTCTTAAATGGGGGTCTTGATGCGTTTTCTTCTGACACGATGTTGCTTGAAATTTTGCACGAAGGTCGGCATTTTTTTTAACATTTCAGCTAGATAATTCCTTACCTTTGTCTCTTAACTTTATTAGAATGTATAAAACTACCGAAATCGCTTCCTCTGATATTCCTTCAGATAATCCCGTTCACCAACGTTTATTGTATCCTTATATCCATGTTAGTAAATTGCTTTCCGGCAATGTATTAGAGATTGGATGTGGCACAGGACGCGGTGTGGGCGTGTTAGCCGACGCGGTAAGTGACTATACGGGAGTAGATAAGAATACGGAATTGATGGAGAGTTTATCGAAGACTTATCCTAAGTTCAAGTTCATCGATATGTTCTTGCCTCCATTGAAAGATTTGCCTTCTAATCATTTCGATTATGTGGTGACTTTTCAGGTAATCGAGCACATCGAAAACGATGATTTCTTTTTAGCGGAAGCGGCTCGCGTGTTAAAGCCAGGCGGGAAATTGTATTTAACGACCGTGAATAAGAAATTCTCTTTGACGCGCAATCCGTGGCACGTTCGCGAATATTTGGCGCCGGAATTACGTGATCTGATGAAGAAACACTTCTCAGAGGTAGTGACGGAAGGGGTGCATGGGAATCAAAAAGTGATGGATTACTACGAGGAAAATAAGGTGGCAGTGAAGAAAATTACCCGATTCGATATTTTCAACCTACAATATAAATTACCAAGAACCTGGTTACAGGTGCCTTATGATATCGCGAATCGCATGAGTCGCTTATCGATGTCTAAATTAAATAATTCACTTGTTTCATCGATTCAAGTGGACGATTATTTCCTTAGCCAGGATCCAGACAATTCATTGGACTTCTTCTATACTGGGATTAAATAATGGAATTCATTGACGAAGGAATAGAGGAATATGCACGCTTGCACACGGAGCCAGAAAATGACTTGTTAAAGGAGTTAGTTCGGGAGACGCACGCGATGGTTTTGCAGCCTCGGATGCTTTCGGGCCATTTGCAGGGACGTTTTTTGTCCTTTATTGCCAAAGTCTATCAACCCTCTCTTATCCTCGAAATAGGCACCTATACGGGTTATTCTGCCCTTTGTATGGCGGAAGGTTTAAAAAAAGGCGGTCGTTTGATTACGATTGATGTAAATGAGGAATTGGAAACTTTCACTCGTTCGTTCTTTGATCGATCTTCATACAAAAAGCAAATCGACTACCGCATCGCAGATGCTGCTGTTGAAATTCCCGCCATTGAAGGTCCCATTGATATGGTATTTATCGATGCGGATAAGCGTAATTACGCGCTGTATTTTGATTTGATAATAGACAAAATGCGTTCAGGGGGACTAATTTTAGTGGATAATGTACTTTGGAGCGGTAAAATTATTGAGGAAGCGGCTAAAGACAAATCGACACAAGCCTTGCGTGATTTCAACACCAAAGTAGCAAATGATCTACGTGTGGAGCCTCTTTTGTTACCTATCCGGGATGGATTATTCCTTCTGCGGGTTATCTAACTTCTTTTTAGGAGGTAACAGAAAATCGACTGGCTGTAAAATCTCAGGGATCTGGATGGAGTTATCAAAGAAGGTAACTGTGGATGGGTGATAGATAATGTAATTCTTATCGCTGGGCACGTAATCGTTCAAGATCCACGGATTGTATTTCTTCAAATCATCGTAGCTGACATTCAATTCATCCGCGATTTCATAGAGGTTTTTGCCGCAGGAATTATCATAACAAATGAGTTTGGCTTGGTTAACCGGCTGAATACCGAGTGAATCATCTTTTTTGAATTCATCCGCCCAGAATTTTTGGTAAGCTAAAAAACGAAGCACATACCAATCCGTGCTCGAATCCACCTGAATGTCTGATTTTCCCACCCAATCCATCACATAGGACGTTTTCTTAGCCGTTCCTAAACCCACCCGGTAGGAGAGAAGTGTTCCTACCCAGTTATTTAAAACTCGGTTATTGCGGGTGAAATAGTTCGCAGCACCTTTTGTCGCCTCGATAATGTGCTTACGTTCATCCACATTTGCATTCACCTTCATACCCACATCTGTCGCAGTAGTTGCTTTAAATTGCCAATATCCCACAGCTTGCGAGCTAGAAACTGCTATCGGATTTAACCCACTTTCCTGAACGGAAAGGTATTTGAATTCATTCGGTATACCGGCTGATTGTAAAAGGGGCTCCATTACGGGGAAATAGAAGCGCATTTTCTCTTTCATTCCCTCCACAAATTTCTTGTTGCTGCCTAGGCGTCTTTGTTCTGATTCTAAAATGGATTTAGCGGAAGGATGTATGAATACCTTTACGTTTCCGATCAAAAGGGAGTCGGGAAACTCGGTTTTGGCAAAAACCGGCAAACAGAATAAAAGTATTAATAAAAGTATCCAGAGGGATTTCATAGGGTAAAATTACCTATATAAACTATAATATGTACCTTTGTGGTTCAAAAATAAGCAGATGATTTTAATTGACGATACGGTAATCTCTTCCGATGTAGCAGACGAATTTTTCGTATGTGATTTAGCCAAATGCAAAGGCGCATGCTGCGTAGAGGGCGATTTAGGGGCTCCATTGGAGGAAGACGAATTAGAAATTTTAGAGCGAATTCAAGATGAGATAAAGCCCTTTTTATCCGAAATAGGGTTAAAAGAAATTGAAAAATCAGGTGCTTGGGTAAAGGATGACGACGGTGATTTTTCTACTCCTGTCATTAAAGGCAGAGAATGTGCCTATGCCTTATATGACGACAAAGGTCATTTAAAATGCGGCATCGAGCAAGCCTATTTCGCAGGTAAAACGGATTTTAGAAAGCCGATTTCCTGTCATTTGTACCCGATTCGTTTGGCTAAATTAGCCGATTACACGGCATTGAATTACGATCGTTGGTCCATCTGTTCTGATGCTTGTTCGAATGGCGCATCCTTAGGTGTTCCTATTTATGTGTTTTTGAAAGAACCTTTGATTCGCAAATTTGGGGAGAAGTGGTATGCGGAGTTGTGTCAAGAAATCGAGGAGCGTAAAGAAGAATAATGGCTGATTTTGAGGCAATTTACCAGGTAGTGGCGTTGATCCCTTCCGGCAAAGTATCGACGTACGGCGCTATTGCGGGCTATTTAGGTTCCAAAGGAGGGGCTAGATTAGTGGGCTGGGCGATGAATGCATCGCACGGTCAGGCTAACATTCCCGCACATCGTGTCGTAAATCGAAATGGCGTTTTAACAGGAAAGAACTTTTTTGGAGGGAATAGAATGCAAGAATTGCTTGAAGCAGAAGGCCTCACCATCAAAAACGATCAAATCCAACAGTTTTCTACCCATTTCTGGGATCCTTCCATCGAGTTATTATAGATTTTTCAGGTAGTTTTTACCCCCTAAACCTCTCATTTGTCGCTGAATGGCCGATGTCCGTTTGCGTACATAAGCCGATGGATGCTTGATGGAAAAACGGTTTGGGCTCGGTAAAACCGCTGCTATCCTAGCCGCTTCTGAGGCCGAAATCTCGGATCCGCTATGTCCATAATATTGTCTACAGGCCGCTTCCACCCCAAAAGTCATGGGTCCCGTTTCTGCCACATTCAAATACACTTCTAATATCCTTTCTTTGCCCCAAATAAGTTCAATTAGGAACGTAAAGTAAACTTCCAGACCTTTTCTAATATAACTTCTGCCTTGCCATAAAAAGACGTTTTTAGCCACTTGTTGCGATATGGTGCTCGCTCCACGGATTTTTTTGCCCTTCATATTGTGCTTTACCGCACCCCACATCGCATCAAAATCGAATCCGTGGTGATCAGGGAATGCCTGGTCTTCTGATGCTATCACGGCAATGGCTACATTTTTATCTAGTTCCTTATACGAGCTCCATTGGCTATGAATCTTGGACGGTTTTCCCTCTAACAACGCATCGATTTTTCGAGAGGCCATGGTAGGTGTGAAATAGACTGGGAAGAATTTGAGAAATACGACCGAAAACATACTAAATATCCACAGGTAAAGGAAGAAGAAACCGATTTTCTTAAGCCAAGAGCGTTTTTTAGGGCTTTTCTTCGCTAAGCGTTCAAACTTTTTACTTCCATTGGATGGGATAGGAGATTTCTTATCGTATTCGATTCGCTTTGCCATAGGGTTGTAAAATTACAAAAAGGGCTTAGACCACAAAAATATCACTGCTTAAACGATCCGCAATTAATTTCCCTTCGCCTTCTAGTATTAAACTGTCATTTTCAATTCGAGCGAAACCTTGAGAAACCCAGATCTGAAATTCTTTTTCAGGATAGGGATGCCCCATTTTTTCGAAGCTCTTCCGCACATAGTTAAGGTCAATGCCCCATTTTGTTCGCAAGCGAACCATGAGGTATTCATTTAGTTGATCTGCTGGGCTGAGTTCTTCTTTCTCTGCTAATGCATGACCAGAGGCAATGTATTTTGCATTATTCGCCACATTCCATTGTCTGGAATGACCATTGAAACTGTGTGCAGAGGGACCTATTCCTAAGTAAGGTTCCTGCTGCCAATAACTCGTATTATGGACTGAATAATGGCCTTCTTTGGCAAAATTAGAGGTTTCGTAGCCCTCATAACCTTTGGATTCTAAATATTCGCGGACCTGGTTGAAGGCGTTTGCCATCGCGGAATCCGGTATTTCCTGAAAAGCCCCTTTCTTTTTTTGAACGCCAAAAACCGTTTTAGGTTCTACCGTTAAGCTGTAAGCTGAAATGTGTTGGACTCCCAGCGAGGTGGCCTTTTCCAAATCATCGGCTAATTCTACTTCGGTGTTAGAAGGAATTCCGTATATCAAATCAATACTGATGTTGTTGATCCCTGCTTTTTGGGCATTGTTAATCGCTTGAATCGAATCGGATGCCTGGTGGTTCCGGTTCATCAGGACTAAGTTTTTCTCCTGAAAGGATTGAATGCCGATGCTCAGGCGATTGATGCCTTTAGAGGCAATCATTTGGCAATAATCCAGCGTTAAATCTTCTGGATTCGCCTCTAAAGTAATCTCAGCATCGTTTGCGATGGAATGATAACTGTGGATGGTATTGAAAATCAAATCTAACTCACCAGCATTTAAAATAGATGGAGTACCTCCGCCAAAATAGATCGTTTGTAATTCAGCGCCCTGTAAATAGTCTTTCTGCGCTACTATTTCGCGACATAAGGCGTTGACCATCTCCTCTTTTCGGCTCGTATTGGTCGAAAAATGGAAATCGCAGTAATGACAAGCTTGCTTACAAAAGGGGATATGGAGGTAGAGGTGCACTTAATTAAGGTTCGAAAATCAAACAACTCAAGGTAGCTGGATCTAGCATTTCTTTCGCTAGCGATTGAATATGCGCGCTATCGATAAGGTCAATTTGTTCGAAAATTTCGTCTAAACTCTCAATCTTCTCGCGATCCAGCAGGTTTTTAGCCATCATCAGCATGAAATTGAGGTTTCCTTCTTCGGCCATCGCTAGTTGACCCTTTAATTGGCTTTTAATCTTCTTCAATTGTGGCGCAGTTAACTCCTTTTCTTGCAGTTTGGCAAACTCTTTATGAATCAATTTCAAGGATTTATTCACCTGATTAGGCTCCGTTCCAAAATAAATGGCCCAATAACCCGAGTCTAAAAAGGAAGTCAAATTGGCTTCTATCGAATAGACAAGACCGTGACGCTCGCGGACGGAAACATTCAGTAATGAATTCATACCAGGCCCACCTAATAGATTAACTAATAAGAAGAAAGCGAGTCTATTCGGGTTTTCAATGGCAAAAGATTGACGACCTAAAGCCACGTGGGACTGTGTAATGCCTCTTTTGATGACTTTCGTCTGGGGTATCATCGGTGAAGGTACAATCCGTTTCACGATTTGTTTCTTAGCTTTAATGCATCCTAAATGCTTTTCTGCCCAAGCAAAAACCTTCGCTGGATCCAATTTTCCGATAGAGGAGAAGACGATCCGGGAAGTGTCTAAATTGCGTTCGATGAAGGATTCGAGGTCCTTTTTTTGGAAAGCTTGAACTGTATCTGTCGTCCCTAAAATATTCACGCCTAAGGGGTGATTGGGGAATAATAATTCATCAAAATCATCCTGAATGGCTTCTTCCGGAGCGTCGTAGTACATCGACATCTCCTCTAAAATGACCGAACGCTCTTTCTCTAATTCCTTTTCAGGAAACACGGATTCGAACGTGATATCCGTTAATAATTCCAAAGCCCGTTCAAAATAGGGGCTTAAAATGGAGGCGTGGAAACAGATTTTTTCTTTGGTGGTATAGGCATTCAATTCTCCGCCATAAACTTCGAGGCGGTTAATGATCTGCATATTGTTCTTTTTCTTCGTCCCTTTGAAGGCCATATGCTCCCAAAAGTGCGCTAAACCCTCTTCTCCCGCTAATTCATCTCGGCTTCCGATGTCTAACATAATCCCTAAATGCGAGATCTCTGTGTGAAGCACTTGTCTGTGCACCACCGTGATTCCGTTAGTGAGGGTATGCAGGTGAATGGAATTCATAAATGGGGTTTTGGTGAAAAATGTCTCAAAAATAAGTAATTTTATGGCTAATCGCGTCCTTTTCTTCTATGAAAACAGTTTCCAAGGTGTTAATTATTCAGACCGCTTTCCTCGGGGATGCGGTTTTAGTAACGTCATTATTGGAGAAAATCCGGATAGAATCCCCTGAAACGGCCATTCATTTGTTAGTTCGAAAAGGGAATGAGTCTATTTTTCAGGCTTACACACATCCTTGTTTAGAGCGCGTTTGGACCTATGATAAGTCGAATAAACGGGCTTCTTGGATCGATTTACGCACTAATTTGAAGCAAGAATCCTTTGATAAAGTCTTCGTGGTGCAGCGATTCTTCGGAATGGGTTTGTTGAGTTTGATGATAGGAGCGAAACAGGTTTTCGGGTTCGCAAAAAATCCACTTTCTTGGTTTTTTACCAAGGCTTACCCGCATCCTTTTGGAAATGGGATCCACGAAGTGGAAAGAAATACGGCTTTATTGAGCGATTGGTTAGGGGAGAAGGTGTATAAGCCTTTTTTGAATCCTGCACAGGTTCCCGCCCCGTTTAAAAATTACATCTGCATTTCTCCCGGAAGTGTGTGGGAAACAAAACGATTACCCATTCAGAAGTGGATCGATTTTATCCATTTACTGCCTCGTAATCAGGCAGTTGTATTAATGGGTTCCCCTAACGAAAAGTATTTGTCAGATGAGATTGAACAAGCCTGCGCTGGTTGGCCTATTTACAATGAAACGGGAAAACACGCGCTATTAGCGTCTACGTCTATTTTCGCCCAAAGCAAGGGTAATTTCGTCAACGATTCCGGTCCGATGCATCTTTCCTCAGCGGTAAATGTACCGACAGTTGCAGTATTTTGCTCAACCATACCGGATTTTGGCTTTGGACCTTTGGCTGATCACAGTCAAATCATTGAGGTATCAGAGAAATTAGATTGTCGTCCTTGTGGAGATCACGGCAAGAAAAATTGCCCACTAGGCCATTATGCCTGCGGAAATCACATCTCATCCCAAAAAATGTTATTGGCTTACGAAGCTCTCGAAGCAAGTAAATAAAGCACGGCCATTCTCACAGCCACTCCATTTTCTACCTGATCTAAGATGATTGAATGCGGCGAATCTGCCGCATCAGAGCTTAATTCTACCCCTCGGTTTATTGGGCCTGGGTGCATCAAAACGATTTCTTTCGGTAATTCCTCCAGCATCGCACGATTGATTCCGAAGAATTGCGAATATTCGCGAAGACTTGGGAAGTATTTGATTTGTTGTCTCTCTAATTGGATCCGCAAAACGTTCGCAGCATCACACCATGCTAGTGTACTTTTTACGTCATGAGAAACTTCGACTCCTAAACTTTGTATGTGCTTTGGAATCAAGGTGCTAGGTCCACAAAGTCGAACTTCAGCTCCTTGCTTTTTCAAGGCATAAATATTAGAAAGGGCTACGCGTGAGTGCAAAATATCCCCGATGATGGCGATCTTTTTACCTGCTAAATCGCCTAGTTTTTCTTGTAAAGAGAAGGTATCTAATAAGGCTTGCGTGGGATGCTCGTGCGTTCCGTCGCCTGCATTAATAATATTCGCTTTGATATGCTTCGCTAAATAATGTGGCGCACCTGGACTAGCGTGGCGCATCACAATCATATCCACTTTCATCGCTAGGATGTTGTTCACGGTATCTAGCAGAGTTTCTCCTTTTTTGACTGAACTGCCTGACGCTGAGAAGTTAATGGTGTCAGCTGAGAGTCTTTTCTCGGCTAATTCAAAGGATAATCGAGTACGAGTGGAGTTTTCAAAGAAGATGTTGGCAATCGTCACATCGCGTAGAGAAGGAACTTTTTTAATCGGTCTGTTCAGGACCTCTTTAAATTCTCTGGCCGTTTTAACAATCAATTGAATGGATTCTTCATCCAGATCTTTGATTCCTAATAAGTGTGGCGACTTTAACATAGTTATTCAGGTTGAGGAATTAACCAAATTCTGTCCGCTTCGTGGCCTTGTTCCGTCCACTCTACGAGTACTTTTTCAGTGGGCAAGGTATTGACGCTTTTACCCACGTAATCTGCGTTAATCGGCAAATCACGGTTATATATACGGTCAATTAAGACACATAATTCCACTTTAGCCGGTCTCCCAAAACTATTCATCGCATCCAGCGCCGCCCGAACCATTCGGCCTGTGGCTAAAACGTCATCCACTAAGATAACACGCTTATTTTCGATCAAAAAGGGGACATCGGTTGAATTAGGCGATACGGTTTCTCTGCGGCGGTAATCGTCGCGGAAGAACGTAGCGTCTATTTTTCCTACACTAGGTGCTTTTTCAAGGTGTTTACTTAATTCTTTCGCGATACGTTCTGCAAAGAAAATTCCGCGGGGCTGTAAGCCTAGAATTACGGTTTCAACATCTTTGATTTGATTTTCAATGAGCTCTTGGCATAACCGAGATATGGTTATTTCGAGTAATGGGCTTGATAAAATCAGCTTACGAGTCATTGTTGCAAAGATACTATAATTTTTTTTAAAAGATTGCCTGGTTCGGGTCGAAGTCAGGTAGAATTTGGTCCTTATCCGAAACAATCGGGTTTTCAACACCCCATTCGATGCCTAATTGTGGATCATTCCAGCGAATGCCTGATTCTGCCTCTTTGTTCCAAAAATTCGTGCATTTGTACACAAAAATGGTTTCTTCCAAAGCAATAAAGCCGTGGGCGAAACCGATGGGTACATAGAGCATATTACCTTTATCTGCATCTAAAACGAATTTTTCATGCTGTCCAAAGGTAGGGGAGTCCTTACGTAAATCCACCACCACATCTAAAGCCTTACCCGTCATGACACGCACTAATTTTCCTTGACCATTTGGATTGTGTTGAAAGTGTAGACCCCTCAAAACGCCTTTAGTAGAGAAGGAATAATTATCCTGCACGAAATCTTCAGGTATACCATTCGCAGCAAATCTCTTTTGATTATAGGATTCATAAAAATAACCACGCTCATCGTGAAATTTAGTCGGTACGCACTCAATGACTCCAGATAAACGCTGTGTAATGAATTCCATAAGTTGGTTTTTGGCAGGGAAAGGGATAGATTTGTGGCAAAATTAATCCTATTTTCCTTCTTTCACATGAATTCAGCGGAATTAATTAAGCAGATTGAGCAAAAAAGATCCTTCTTGTGTGTGGGTTTGGACACAGACATCACATTGATTCCGAGTAAATTCAAGACCGAAAAAGATCCCATTTTTGCCTTTAATAAAGCCGTTATTGATGCTACGTTGCCCTATGCGGTAGCTTACAAGCCGAATATCGCTTTTTACGAAGCTTTAGGGCCAGCTGGTTGGGAGAGTTTGCAGAAAACGATGGATTATATGCCTAAAGACGTATTTTCTATTGCGGATGCGAAGCGGGGAGACATAGGAAATACGGCGACAAAATATGCCCAAACCTTTTTTGATCCTACCCGTGCCGGATTCGATTTCGATTCCGTAACAGTGGCACCCTACATGGGGGAGGATTCAGTGAGTCCTTTCTTGCAATTTGAAGATAAGTGGGTGATTCTTTTGGCCTTAACCTCTAATCCGGGTAGTAATGATTTTCAACAATTAAAGGACTCAACGGGTATTCCTTTCTACGAACACGTGATGCGTAAATCGATGGAATGGGGTAATTCTGATCAATTAATGTTCGTGATAGGAGCCACTCGGACGGATTATATTGCCAAAGTCCGTGAAATCGCCCCTGATAATTTCTTCTTAGTTCCAGGCGTAGGAGCCCAAGGGGGAAGTTTATCAGATGTAGCTAAGTTTGGCATGAACGATAAAGTGGGACTTCTCGTGAATTCCTCTCGTGGCATTATCTATGCGGGGGATGACACCGCGGTTTCAGCCGCTAGAGAAGCGAAAAAGGTACAAGAAGAAATGAATCAACTATTAGATCAATATTATAAATAACATGGAATTAAGCATTGGTACTCCGGCTTTATTGTTCTCAACTGTTTCCTTGTTGATGATCGCTTTTACGAATCGATTTATGTCGATGGCTTCGTTGATTCGTGGGTTGCATGAGAAATTTCAGCAGAATCCAGACGATTCCATTCGAATGCAAATTGATAACCTGCGTCTGCGCATGAAGTTGATTCAACGTATGCAGATTATTGCCATTATTAGCTTGATTTTGAGCGTGGTGTGTATGTTTCTCCTCTTTATGAATCAACAGTTAATTGCACGCTGGTTTTTTGGGATAGGACTTTTAGGAATGAGTATTTCCTTAGGTCTGAGTGCTTGGGAGATTACAATTTCAACCAAAGCGCTCGAAGTGGAGCTCTCCGATATGGAAGAAGTGATAAATAAGAGGAAATAATGCTATTTTTTATCTGAATAGTAAAAAAATATCCTTAAATATTTTCCGCCTATAAAATATTTGCTATTTTTGTATGCAATAATTACATTTCATACAAACAAAGATTTTGAATGACTTAGGTCATTAAAAATACTACTTAGGCGGATTGAATAAAGGCTCGGAATTTTTCTGAGTCTTTATTGTTTCTAGCCATTTCGGAACTTTAAGCCTTTAAAATAAGCGCTGAAAGAGGAGGGAGGTTGATTGCGATTGAGAATGCTTTCCCTTGCCAGTTGATTTCTTCCGTCATTGTGGCTCCAGAAACGGGGTAATTACTACCACCGAATTCTTCTTTGTCTGAATTGAAGACAGTTTTCCAAATCCCTGGAAGTGGCACACCTATTCGGTATCCATCTCGAGGTGCCGGTGTTAGGTTCAAAATCACAATGACTTGTTGCTTAGCCGTTTCTCCTTTTCGGATATAGGAAATCACGGAATTGCCTTGATCGTTTGATTCAATCCACTCAAATCCCTCGTAATCAAATTGTTTACTATAGAACGCTGGTTCTGATCGATACAATTGATTTAAGGCTTTAACTGTTTCTTGAATTCCTCTGTGGGAGTGATGTTCCGTCAGGTGCCAGTCGAGGCTTTGGGTGTGATTCCATTCTTCTCTTTGGCCAAATTCCCCACCCATAAACAATAAATGAGAACCAGGATGCGTGAATTGTTCTGCTAAAAGCAAACGTAGGTTCGCAAATTTTTGCCAATCATCGCCTGGCATTTTATTCAAAAGAGAGCCTTTGCCATAGACCACTTCGTCGTGCGAAAGGGGTAGACAGAAATTCTCAGTGAAGGCATAGATTAGGGAGAATGTCAGCTCATTAAGGTGATGCTGGCGGTAAATGGGATCTTTTTGGAAGAAACGCAGCGTGTCATTCATCCAGCCCATCATCCATTTTTGGCCAAAACCCAATCCGCCCATATCTACCGGCTTCGTCACACCAGGGAAACTAGTAGATTCTTCCGCAATCATCTGGATATGCGGAAATTCTGCATAGATGTGGCTATTTAAGTCTTGTAAGAAGGAAATAACTTCTAAATTGTGGTTTCCTCCGAATTGATTCGGCTCCCATTCTCCGTCATTTCTCGAATAATCTAAATATAACATCGAAGCCACGGCATCCACGCGCAATCCGTCCACATGGTAGCGATCGCACCAGAAAAAGGCGTTTGACATCAAAAACGAGCGAACCTCATTCTTGCCGTAATCGAAGATATAGGATTTCCAATCTGGGTGATAACCGCGTTTCGGATCTGGGTGCTCATAAGCACTGCCGCCATCAAAGTTGTATAATCCGTGCGCATCGCCGGGGAAATGGGACGGAACCCAGTCTAAAATTACTCCTATTTCCGCCTGATGAAAGGCTTCCACTAAACGCATAAAGCCTTGAGGATCACCAAAACGTGCCGTTGGAGCAAAATAACCAGTGATTTGATATCCCCAAGATGGATCGTAGGGATATTCCATCACGGGCATAAATTCCACGTGTGTAAAGCCCATTTCTTTGACGTAATTCACCAGTTTTACCGATAAATCCTCATAGCTTAGGTAATCATTCTCCAGCGTTTTCATCCACGAGGCTAAATGTACCTCATAGATAGACATAGGCGCATTTAACGCATTTTTGGCCCCTTTAACTTCTTGCCATTTCGTGTCTTTCCACTCTTTATACGTATTCCAAACGATACTGGCCGTCTTAGGTGGCGCCTCGCAATACAAGCCCATGGGATCTAGTTTCTCCAGATATTCCCCACCAGCCGTTTCAATACCATATTTATAGGTTTCCCCAGTTTTTACACCCGGAATAAAGCCTTCCCAGATACCAGATGAGTCCCAACGAGGAAATAAAGGATGCGAATAGCGGTCCCAAAAATTAAAATTACCGGTCGCAAATACATTTTTTGCATTTGGAGCCCAAACCGCAAAAAACGTTCCGATAACCCCTTCGTGCTCGATTTCGAACGCCCCTAATTTCTCATAAAGTCTTGTATGTTTGCCATTTAAGAAAAGAGAAATGTCAAAATCAGTTAGTCTTGAATAGGGTTGTACGTTCGCCATAAGGGGTTCTGCTTCAATGATTAGGCTAAAATAGCGAAAATTTATCAGAAAATAATTAGTCTTTTTTAGCTGGTAGTTTTGAATATAAAAGGGAAAAGCCTACCTTTGTGCCACCAAAATAAATAATGGTCCGTTCGTCTAGGGGTTAGGACACGTCCCTTTCACGGATGAAACACGGGTTCGATTCCCGTACGGACTACCAGAAACCACTCAGGGCGAGTGGTTTCTTTGTTTTTAAGGGATAGGTTACAAAAGTGGTTACACATTTTGGTATTCGTTCTTCTCATCGTACCTCTGATTTACAATCTTAATTACATTCCGCAAGTCGTCAATCTTATTAGATTTGATATACTTTTCAAAGCTCTTCATGGTCTTGTGTCCAGAAATAATCATGATTTGGTGTGCAGGAATTCCCATGTTGGCCAAACGTGTAATGGCCGTCCTTCTTCCAACGTGTAGGGTCAACATTTCATACCTTTTTTTGATGTTTCTGACCTTAACTCCCGCCTTGGTATACTCTTGGACGAATTCACGATTTAGACCCGGCACAAGTTTCCCGACCTCTTTGATATATTCATTCATATCCTGTTCATTTGTCTGTTTTAGCGTATGACCCTCATACTTTTCTAAAATGTGCCATGCTTCCTTAAAGATTGGAATGTGAATCGTTTCGCCAGTCTTAATGTTTTTAAACGAAATGACATCATCCTCCTTTTTTAAAATGTTGAACATCTTAAAATCTGAAATACGAATACCTAAATGGCATAACAAGACAAACTGATTTCTAATATGGTCCAAGTGAGGATTATCACGTAGGTCAAGATTAGTCATATCCCTCAATTCATTTTCATCTAATGCAATTGAGTCTGATTCTTCACTTATAATGGGTATTTTGTACAGCTTGAAGGGATTGATTGTGATGATTCCATGCACATGTAGTTCACCAAGGAGCGCTTTAAAGTTTTTCATCCTTGAACCAACGGTGTTCAGTTTTAGCTTCTCCTTGATTGTTAAGAAGTTCTCGAAATCAAGCACCAATTTTTGTGTAATCACGTTGATATTGTTGATTTCAACCTTCTTGAACTTTTCAAACTCCTTTAACGATTTTATGGTGGTGCCGTATGCGTACAATGTTCTGCTGTTCCATAGTTTACCTGCATTTAGAATTTCGCCATTCGTTCTTCTTTTAATTATATCATCAAAGATTGGGATGATTGGAACGAAACTTTTAGGTTTGAAATAATTCGATAATGCGGTGTTTGACTTTAAGTAATTGGTGATTTCATCTTTGGAAGGATTGATTGAATTTCGTTCCAAATACTCCCGCTGAAAGCATTCGATTTTATCCTTGAATAGGTCTAGCACTCTTTGGATACGATGGTTTTCCTGTTTACCACGGCCTAAAATTACACGACCTTCATTCCATTCAGATGGTGCAATTTTCTCTTCTGGTATGGTTACTACGAACCTGTTAACCCCCTTGATGTTAATTGATGCTCCTATTGGAGATTTTTTCTTTGTTTTCGATTTGATGTAAAATGTAACTGACATGTTTATGCTGCTTTTTTGAAGTTTGATTTATTTAGTAACCTTTCTAAATCCAAGGATGAAATTAGAATTTTGCGTCCTACTCCACGATTGGATAAAATGTTACTATTGATGTAATTGCTAATCGTATTTGGTCTAACACTGAGGATTTTTGCTGCTTCATCTCGCGTATAAATTACCTCAGGTCGATAAGATCGTTCTATATATTCATTGAATTTTTTGTCAAGAATTTTTTCTAGAATCCTTTCAAGTTGAATAGAATCGATTTGGTATATGGGTCTTTCTGAATTATACATATTTGATTTTTTTTAGTTGTTGAATTGTTTAAAAATATGCCATTAATGGCAATTATGCTGCATTTTTTAATGCATAAGCTGTTACAAAGTCACGTCCACGTACTATGTTTGCAGAAAATACACCACCCCTAATTTTTTCAAATCGGTCCTGTGAATTGATGGGTTTGAACTCAACCCATTCTTCATCGACTTCTTGCTGGCGTGGGTAAATCTCCAATCTGGGAGGTTCAATTTTCAAACCAGGTTCCACACCAACGAATTCACTACAAATCGTTAGAATCAAACTGGAAAGGTCTTGCGTGTATTCCTTGTAGGTGAATAGACCATCATGAATGGTGTACAGGGGAACATCGGGGTGTTGGTCCAAAAATTTCCGACACACGTTGTGTAACAGTAACCAGCTTTCGCACCGTTGCATGACAAGGGAGAATTCCCTTTTACCAATTACCTTGTGAGATAACTCCAACCACTTGTTGACACCAGGATACACGTGTTTGAACAGTCGGACTTGTTGGTTAACTATCCGGTGACCTCTGTGGTCGTCAAACAGGATATACATGGTCGACTTTTTGAATTCAGTTCGTTTTTCAAGGAGTTCCTGTTCAGTTAACTGATATTTGAACCCTT
>CANFWR010000028.1 GCA_947450865.1 Cytophagaceae bacterium | reverse complement strand
TCAGGATCTAATCTGGCCAAAGGCAAAGTATGGAACGCTAAATCCCAGGCCGCAAACCACGGGTACTCCCATTTATCCGGCATGGATAGAATATTAGCCGCATACATGTGTCTCCAGGTACTATTCCGGCCATTTTTCCGGCTCGCATCCGGCTTAGGCATCGAAGGATCGCCCTTTATCCACTCGAACACATTATAGTAATACCATTGCTTCGTCCACAGCATACCAGCATATGCTTGGCGCTGAATTGTACGCAGATTTTCATCCTCAATCCCCTTCTGCAATTCTGCATAGAATTGATCCGCATCGATGATTCGTTCCTCAAATATTTGGTCAAAATCTGCGAATGGTTCCCGCTGCGTCACATTACTCAAACGTAAACGATAGATTTTCTTTCCACCTGCTGGAATTTTATCCGTGTATTTTACGGACGCTTTAGTCCCGATGTGGTTCGGATTTACCGCATGCTTATTCTTATTGACAACGTAATCGTTGATCCCATCTTTGGTAAAATGAGACAGATTATCTGAGTTGTGTAAGCGCTGAAAATTAGTCTCATTATCGCAGAAAAGGAATTCATCCGCATCTTCAGCATACAACTTAAAGCGACCCACTACCCGGTGATCCACCTCGATAAAGGAGTTACCTACACCCGTTAAGAGTGGCTTGTAATTGTATTTCTCGTAGCCCCAGCACCACGTATTTCGATACCAAATGGTGGGTAAAACCGTGATAGGTGCAGCCACTTTGGAGCGATTCTCGACGGTTACTTTAATCAAAATATCTTGCTCGTCTGCTTTCGCATATTCAATAGAGATATCGAAGTATTCATTATTGTCAAAAATCCCCGTATCCAATAGCTCGTATTCCGGTTCTTTTCGGTTACGTTTCTGCGACTCGTCGATCAGCTTTTGGTAAGGAAAAGTGTGCTGAGGATACTTGTACAGCATTTTTTGATAGGAATGCGTAGGGGTGGAATCCTGGTAATAATATAATTCTTTTACGTCTTCCCCGTGATTCGATTCCGCTCCCGTTAACCCAAAAAAGCGTTCTTTTAAAATATGATCTCGGTGATTCCAAAAAGCAAATGCAAAGCAAACGTGTTGTTTATTGTCTGATATTCCGCCTATTCCTTCCTCTCCCCAACGGTAGGCTTTTGAACGAGCCATATCGTGCGTAATCGTTCCCCAGGCATTGCCGTGGGCAGAATAATCCTCTCTCACAGTTCCCCACTGACGTTCCGTCAAATAAGGACCCCATTTTTTCCAACCTTTATTATCGTTTCGTAATTGTAACCGTGCGCGCTCCGCTCCCAATCCTGACATAGTAAATGTTTAATGTATAAATTCTTAACTTAGGTATAAATGCAAAGACCAATTTACGTAAATTGCCTCTAAAATCAGCAAATAAACAATGAAAAAACTCCTCTATTTATGCCTTCTTTTAACCTTTTTCGCTTGTAAAAAGTCAGACCAACCCTCTTCTGAATTAGCCAAAATCGTAGGCGATTATTACGAAGAGCAATTAAAACTCAATCCAGGATCGGCAACTGCGAACGGAGATAACCGCTACAATGATCAGTTAAACATCGATTTTACGGACAGCCACCGTGCTTTAGTCAAATCGGTTTTAGAGAAATACCAACAATCATTATCAGCTCTAAACCGAGATAATTTAAATGCAAACGATCAAATCACCTATTATTTATTGAGTCGTGACATCAAATTAGGGTTGGAAGGATTGACTTATCCAGATAATTTGACCCCATTGAACCAATTCTATGGCTTCCACCTAACTTTTGCTCAATTAGGCTCAGGCCAAGTAATTCAGCCTTTCAAGACGGTAAAGGATTATGAAAACTGGGCTAAGCGAATGAAAAAAGGCGTGGCTTATTTAGATTCGTCTATCGTTTATTTCCGTAGAGGAATGAAGGAGGATTATGTATTGCCAAAAGCTTTGGTAGTCAAAATCATCCCACAATTAAATGCTTTCGCCGTAAAGGACATCAAGGAATCCACTTTCTATGGTCCTTTAAAGCAATTCCCTGCGTCATTCTCAGAAGCAGACAAAAAGCGATTCACAGCAGAATATACTGCAGCAATCCAAAACGAAGTTCTCCCAGCATATGCTCGTTTATCCGCGTTTTTACAGAACGAATACTTACCTAAAGCGCGTACTAGCACGGGGATTAGCGCCTTGAAAAATGGAGCAGCCTATTACCAATACTTAATCCGTGTGTTAACGACCACGGACAAACCGGCGGATGAAATCTACCAAACTGGCTTAAGCGAAGTAAAACGTATTCGTACGGAAATGGAGAAAACGAAGAACGCGGTAGGCTTCAAAGGAACTTTAGCTGAGTTTTTCACACACATGAAAACCGATCCTAAATTCTACCCTTACAAGACCCCTGCGGAAGTCCTAGCTGCTTTCCATGCGATTCACAAGAAGATGGAGCCTTCATTGAAAACGATGTTTGGTCGCGTACCTAAAACGCCATTCGAAATTCGCCAAACTGAAGCTTTCCGCGCCGCATCAGCTTCAGCTGAATACTTCCAAGGATCAGAAGATGGAACACGTCCAGGGATTTTCTATGTACCAATTTTGGATGCTAAAAAATTCAATACCACTTCCGGAATGGAAAGCTTATTCTTGCACGAGGCGATTCCTGGCCACCATTATCAAGTGAGTTTACAACAAGAAAACACTGATTTACCTAAGTTCCGCCGCTTCGGAGGCAATTCTGCTTATGCGGAGGGTTGGGCATTATATACGGAAAGTCTTGGCAAGGAATTAGGCCTTTATTCCGATCCATATCAATATATGGGTGCATTGGGCGATGAAATTCACCGCGCGATTAGACTCGTGGTAGATGCAGGTATGCACTCGAAAAATATGACCCGCGAAGAGGCCATCAAATATATGATGGACAACGAACCGTTAAGCGAAGAAGGTACGATTGCTGAAATCGAACGTTATATGGCGATTCCAGCGCAAGCATTAAGCTACAAAATAGGCGCCTTGAAAATTCGCGAGATTCGCGAGCGTTTGACGAAAGAAATGGGCCCTAAATTCAAGCTTTCTGATTTCCATGACGAATTATTGAAAGATGGAAATATGCCTTTAGACGTTTTGGAAACCAAAATGAACGCTTGGGCGACTTCCGTGAAATAATGAATTTAACGACAACTTTCCCCATTCCCCCAGCACCTGTTCTGATGAATCATCAGAGTCGGGTGCTGACGATGGGTTCTTGTTTTGCCGCCTCGATGGGAGCGCGATTAAGTAAATTGCCGCTTGAGGTGATGACGCAGCCTTTTGGTACCCTATTTCATCCTTTCGCGATTACAAGGGCTTTATCAGGGGAGGTTTCGGAAGATTTATATGAGCAAGGTGGGTATTTTTTACACCCGGATTACCATTCTGTATTTACGGCGAATTCTTCTGCAGAATTGTTAGAAGACATTCGTTCGGTGGCAGCGGAGGTATCCACATTTGTCGCTTCGACAGACTTTTTAATCCTAACCTGGGGTACATCATTTAGTTATTTTGACAAACATCTAAATAAAAGTGTTGCCAATTGCCACAAGATGCCGGCGGATCGCTTCGAAAAGAGGTTGTCGACTGTGGATGAGATAGTAGATAATTTCAAAACGTTACTCTCTACTCTCCCATCTACGACGCAAGTCGTTTTAACCGTCTCCCCTGTTCGCCATACGAAAGATGGCATGGTGGAAAACCAGGTTTCTAAATCGACCCTGCGTGTTGCGGCCGACATTGTTTCCAAACAATTCGAGAACGTGCACTATTTCCCAGCCTACGAAATTATGCTGGACGAATTGCGCGATTACCGCTTCTATGAGGCAGATATGATTCATCCAAACGATCAGTCGCAGGATTATATTTGGGAGCGATTTATTTCGAGTTATTTTGATTCAGAGCTGCAGGAAATTTCCAAACGCTGGAATTCGATTTACCGAACTTTGGCACACAAACCACACCCCGCTAAATTAATCGACCACAGAAGGGTTTTAGAAGTCTTGTTAGCGGAATTAAATACCGAAAAATACCAAGAAATTGATACGTGCAAAATCGCTGAATACGTCGCGCATGAAATAAAAAACACGTATATTTGAGGTTTGATAAGGAAAAGAGATTCATGGGAGAATTAAGCGTAAGCAAAGAGATTATATTAGGTGCCTTAAGTACCGTTCAAGAGCCAGATCTGAAGAAAGATTTAGTGACCTTGAATATGATTAAAGACGTGGAATTAGGCGTGGGCGAGGTTCGCTTTACGGTCGTTTTAACGACACCTGCCTGTCCATTAAAAGAGAAGATTAGAAAAGATTGCGAGGACGCGATTCATAATTTAGTGCACCCAGACCTCAAAATCGTGATTAATATGACGGCCGAAGTTACTTCTTTGACCTCAAAAGACCCCCTAATTCCTGGCGTTAAAAACGTGATTGCGGTGGCATCCGGTAAGGGTGGCGTAGGTAAATCAACGGTAACGGCGAACTTAGCGATGGCCTTGAAAAATGCCGGCGCGAAAGTGGGGATTTTAGATGCAGACATTTCTGGACCCTCTATTCCGGTGATGTTTGGGGCAGAAGATTTACAGCCTTTAGTGACGGAAGTAGACGGTAAGAATCGCATTCAACCGATCATGCAATATGGCATCAAGATGATCTCCATGGGGTTTTTAGCTCCTAGCGAAAGTCCTGTGCCGTGGAGAGGACCTATGATGACGCAAGCTTTGCGTCAGTTTTTTGGGGATACGAATTGGGAAGAGTTAGACTATCTATTAATCGACCTTCCTCCGGGAACTTCTGATATACATTTGACATTAGTTCAACTAATCAAATTAACGGGTGCGGTAATCGTGACGACTCCACAAAAAGTCGCTTTATCCGATGCAACTAAAGGATTAGCCTTCTTTAAACAAGCGGGCATCAATGTTCCTTTATTAGGATTAGTCGAAAACATGGCCTATTTCACTCCAGCTGAATTGCCTGAAAACAAATACTATTTGTTTGGCAAGGATGGCGGAAAGCAATTAGCCGAAAAATATGCGGTTCCTTTCTTAGGTGAGGTTCCCTTAATTCAAGCCATTCGCGAAGCAGGCGACGAAGGAAAACCGATCGCTTCGAGCGACGGTCCAAGTGCCGATGCTTTTGCGTCCATTGCCGCTAATTTAGCGCAGCAAGTTGCCATTTCTAACGCGAACCAAGCCTCTTAACATGGAAAATCACCCACTACATAATCGCATTCAAACCGCGTTAGACAGCATTAGGCCTTATTTAGTAGCTGATGGTGGCAATGTAGAAATTGTCGAAATCACTCCTGAAAATGTGCTTAAATTAGCCCTAACAGGCAATTGCCAATCTTGCAATATGTCAACTATGACGTTTAGAGCAGGGGTAGAAGAGGCCATCCGTAGAGATGTTCCTGAAATTACAGCAGTAGAAGAAGTAAAACCCTAATAGGCATATGATGCGGATAGGAATATTTTTTGGCGGCCCCGCGCGTGAACGGGAAATTAGTTTTTTAGGCGGCAAAACAGCCATGGCCCACCTGAACAAGGCTTTGTTTCAGCCCATCCCCGTATTCGTGGATAGCTTAGGCAACTTCATCTTGATCAAGAAGGAGCTCATTTTCGAGGAATCCATTCGTTCATTTTACCCACCTAAACGCTTACAAACCGCTCCTTTCAACGTATACATCGAATCATTGCCTGATGCGGATCCGGCAGAACTTCTACAAGAAGTCGGAACCGTTATTCAACCGGCTGATTTTGCCAAACACTTTGACTTTGCCTTCATCGCCATGCACGGCCCGGGCGCAGAGGACGGCAGTATACAAGGACTTTTAGAGTGGTACAATATTCCTTATTCAGGGCCTAGCGTTCTAGGATCTGCCATCGGTATCGATAAGGCCAAACAAAACGAATGGCTAAAGAAGTCCGTCGGCTTAGAAAAGAAATTTTTCGTTTTACAACGAGACGACTATACTAAATACGGCAGAGAGACCCTTTTCGAACAAGTAAAGAAAGAAATCGGTATTCCTTTTGTGGCCAAAGCGCCGCACCAAGGATCCTCCATCGGCCTCGCCTTTGTGAAAGAAGATGCGCTAGAGGTATTCGATAAAGCCATCAAAAAGTGTCTTTTCATCGAAGAAATTTACCGCGAAGAGTGGATTAAACTAGACGAAGAAGCACAGGTAGCCTTATTACAAAAAATGGTGAACCTTGACGAAGGCATCGGCTTCCCTGTCGTATTCCAAAAACAAGTTTACCACCACCCTGCTAACTTATTAGAGGCTCTTCAGGAGTACTTCACGCATACGGTCACGAAAGCAAGCATCCAATCCATTCACTCGGAAGATGCCATCTTATTAGAGTCATTTGTGAATGGAAATGAATTTAGCTGCGGTGTCATCCAAACCCCAGCCGGACAATCAGTGGCACTCCCTCCTACGGAAATCGTCATCGATGAATCCGTAGAAGTGTTTGATTTTAATGCCAAATACAAATCGAAATTAACGCGCAAACGCATCCCAATGCACGCGAGCCTTGCTCACTTACAAGTGATTCAAGCTCAAGTAAAACAAGCCTTTGAGGACTTGGGTTTTGGGGTTTGTACCCGAATCGACGGATTCCTTGATACAAATGGGATAGTCGTTTTACACGACCCGAATACGATTCCTGGCATGTCGCCTAGCTCCTTAATCTTCAAGCAAATGGCTGAAATCGGCCTTAATGTGACGGATTCTTTGACCTACTTCATCCGTCAATCCATCCGGGAGCGCTTGAGAACGGGCAAAAACTACTATTTCATTAGCCAGCAATTAAGAGCACTAGACGAAGCCATTGCAGCTTCCTTGCAAGCCAAAGCTGCAAAAGAGGCCTTAGTTTTAGAGGTTAGTGGCTCGAATGATGAAGCCTTAGAAGCCTGCTTCCAAGCCATCAAGGTTCAGGCAGCGGAATTAGCCGCTCTGGGAACAGAAAACTTCCGAGTTTGCACTCCTTTGGAAATCGAAGAAGGTGAAACATTGCTTCCCCTACATGTCGCTCATTTAAGTAAAGATACCGCCAAAGAAATGTTAGAAGCCATCAAAATGGGGGTTCATCCACTGATTGCTCACACGAGAGAAGCGGCTATCGACATCACTAAATTTTATACGAATGTCTAGTACAGAACTGAACCCATTACAATACCCTATCGGGAAATACAAACAGCCTGAGGTTATTACGCCAGAGATCAGAGCCGCTTGGATCAAAACAATCGCAACGACTGCTGACGATTTGACTACCTTATTAAAGGGTGTTGATGAAACCTTATTAGAAAAACCTTACCGCGAAGGCGGCTGGTCAGCTCGCAAAGTGATACACCATTTAATGGATAGCCACATGAACAGCTACATCCGTTTCAAAATGGCTTTAACAGAAGACAATCCGACCATTAAACCCTATAGCGAAGACGATTGGGCATCGATGCCAGACGGCAATCAAGCACCTATCGCTTGGTCTATAGAAGGCTTACGTTACGTCCACTTACGTTGGGTGTATTTAATGGAAACATTAACCGAAGCGGATTGGAAGAAAACGTATTTGCACCCAGAACGCGGGATTACGTATCAATTAGATAAGGTGCTGGGGATATATGCGTGGCATTGTGAGCATCATTTGCGTCACATAGCTAGTGTACTTTAGAGTATAGAGTAGAGATTTTATTCTAATCTTCTAAAGCATAAAGCACAAAGAATAAAGCATAGAGTTTGAATCGCCTGCGGCGATGAGTTTATGAAATATTTAACGACTAAGCCGCAACGCGGCGACTAAACGACAGAGTCGTGACTAAGTCCGAAGGACGACTAGCGACTGCTGTGCTTTTTCTTGTTCCAGGGGGCAGTGGTATTGCTTGCCATCTGAACCGCTAACGCAATCATCAGCAGCGTAAACAATATTAACACCCAGCGAAAGATTTTTTGATTCTTATTCATAGTTGATGCGTGATGGTGGCGGAACCTTTGGTGATTTCTGACCAAGAGCTTAGACCGGGAAAATGCAAAGATAGACAACCAGCTGTTTCCATTTGGATCATATCACCAGTTAAATACGAGGCAAGGTAAGAAATGGATGGATTGTGTGCGACTAGGTAGAGAATGGGTTCGGTCCGCTTCGCGATTTCAGTCACGTAATCTGGACCGCTAGAGATATACCAAAATTCTGATAACTCAAATTCTGAAAAGGGCTTGCCTAGTAATTCAGCCGTTTCGCGAGTACGAAAAGCGTCTGAGATTAACCAAAACCCTGCAGGGAATTGCTTCAAATGCATCCACTCCCCTAAAAGAAGGGCTTCTTCGATACCTCTTTCTGAGAGATGTCGACCTTTATCGTCTGCCGTATGTGGACCCGCGTGTGCGTGGCGAATGAGTATGAGTTCCATTATTCGAAGTCAGCTGCGGTTAATAAAGGAAATTTGCCTGATTTATGTTCGGCACCCATTTTTACGTAATGAGGCGGACCAAATTTAAGGCGATTGATTTGGTCTTCGTTAAGTGTCTTAACAACTTTAGCCGGCGTTCCTAAAACAAGGGAATAGTCAGGAATTTCCATTCCTTCTGTGACTAGGGCGTGAGCACCGATGAGACAAAACTTACCTACTTTGGCCCTATTCAAAACCGTCGCCTGCATCCCTACAAGGCTTCCCTCTCCTATTTCAGCACCGTGTACAATGGCTCCGTGACCGACCGTCACATGAGGTCCAATGATGGTTTTATCGCCCTCATCCGCGTGCAAAACGGCATTATCTTGAATATTGCATCCTTCACCCAGGTGAATCTCCTCTACATCCGCGCGAATCACCGCGCCATACCAAACAGACACATCCTTCGAGACAAAAACGCGGCCCATTACGCTGGCCGTCGGTGCAATAAAAATCGCCATAGTGTTTTTATTTTATTGGTCAAATATACCTTAAATTGCGAGTCTATGAAAGAATTCTACGATTTTGGGCAATGGAAAAAAGAGGACCACATCGCTTCGATTGGCTGCGGTTATGGCTGGTGGGAAGTGAGCCTTTGCTTGCATTATCCAGCTGAACACCTAACACTAGTGGATCCACTCGTTGAGCAGGAGGATATTCAAGACAGCATCAACTATTTCACGGAGAAAACGGGATTAGTTTGGAAGACGGGGGTCGAATTAAATCCGGGAAGTTTACAAAACCAAGATCAAATTTGGGTCTTTAATGCCTGGCACGAATTCGAAGATCGCACAGCAATGCTAGCGAAAATCAAGAGTGCTTTAAAAGAAGGCGGCATCGTCATTATCGAAGAAGAGATTTCGAAAGTGGAACGTTTGCAGCACGATGGATGTGGGAAAGACTTGTTTTTTGAGCTGGAAATCATCGACGAATTCGAGCAAGCGGAACTTCATTACGAGGCTACGCAAGTCAAAGATGAGGTAGCCGTTTACCTCAAATTTCGAAAATGAAAGCGGTATTTTAGCTTAAATAAAAACCTTTTCGCAAATTTGCAGCGGAATTAAACACGCATGTCAACAATCGAACGTCCCTTTATTATCGGTATCACCGGAGGTAGCGCCTCAGGTAAAACCCTCTTTTTAAGCCGATTAATGGAGCAGTTCAAGACGGATGACATCTGTCTTTTGTCCCAAGATAATTACTACCGGCCCATCGAAGATCAGACGAAAGATCACAACGGAATCGAGAACTTCGATCTTCCGGGTGCTATCGACGACCAAGCTTTTGCGGCAGATATCGAACGTTTACGTAATGGCGAGGTAGTAAGTCGGGTAGAATATACGTTCAACAATACGGAGAAAGTGCCCGATATGTTACATTTTCATCCGCGTAAAATCTTAGTGGTAGAGGGAATTTTTGTGTTTCACTTTCCGGAGGTGGCACAGCTTTTGGACCTCAAAATCTTCATCGATGCCCAAGATAAAATCAAATTAAAGCGCAGAATTAAGCGCGATAATGAAGAGCGAGGATATGATTTGCAGGATGTGATGTACCGCTGGAAATACCACGTGAAGCCCACTTATGAGGAATACATTCGCCCGCACAAACGTAGCTGCGATATCGTGATTCCGAACAATCACCACTTCGAAAAAGGATTAGAGGTAATCGTTTCTTATCTAAAGAATCAGATCTAGGTTATAGTGCAAACCTTTGTTTTCCCGTTGTGCCCGAGCATGTTTGATGATCAAATAGGCCACATTAATCATATTTCTTAATTCACACAAAGGCACCGTAATTTTCGATTGACGGTACAATTCTTCGTGCTCTAAATAGATTAATTCCAAACGATCATAGGCTCTTTTTAAACGGCGATCCGTCCGAACAATTCCCACGTAATTCGACATAATCGACTCTAATTCACGGGTCATCTCCGTCACTAAAACCATCTCTTCCGGATGACGCGTTCCGTCATCATTCCAGGAAGGAATGCCGTCTGGTAAAATTTGGGTACCATATTCTGCAATCGATTTCTCGAAAGCGCGGTGCGCATAAACGATTGCTTCTAACAAGGAATTGGAGGCTAAACGATTCGCACCATGCAAGCCTGTAAACGAACATTCACCAGCGGCATAGAGATTTTCGATGTTTGTTTGGCTATATTCATTCACAATAATTCCGCCACATAAATAATGCTGTGCGGGAACGACCGGAATCATTTCTTGTGACATATCGATACCCAAAACCTTCAAGCAATGGTTATAGATCATGGGGAAATGCTGCAGAATTTCTTCTTTGGGAATATGACGTGTATCTAAGAAAACGTGTTCCGTTCCATTCTTTTTCATCTCCGAGTCAATCGCCCGCGCCACAATATCACGAGGAGCTAACGAAAGACGCGAATCGTACTTTTCCATAAAAGTAGAACCGTCTTGATTCTTCAAAATACCTCCGTGTCCACGAACGGCTTCGGAAATCAAGAAGGAGGGTTTCTTTCCTGGATTATATAAGGCCGTCGGGTGAAATTGAATGAATTCCATCCCTTGAACGAAGGCTTTGGCGCGGTAAGCCATCGCGATTCCGTCCCCTGTTGCAATCGTCGGATTGGTTGTTGATTGATAGACTTGACCAATTCCACCCGTCGCTAAGAGGGTAGTTTTTCCTAAAAAAGTTTCAATTTTATTCGTCTTGAGATTTAATACATAGACCCCAAAACACTTCTTACCCGGCGTATCTTTTGTGACTTTCTCACCTAAATGGTGTTGGGTGATTAAGTCAACTGCAAAGTAATGGGTGAAGAAATCCACGCAGTCATACGATTTTACTTTGGCTAATAAAGCCCGTTCAATCTCATTTCCAGTGGAATCTTTATGATGTAAAATGCGCTTATCGGAGTGTCCGCCTTCTTTCACTAAATCAAAAGAACCATCCGCCTGGCGATCAAAATCCGTACCATAAGCAATCAATTCCTTCAAACGCTCCGGCGCTTCTTTCACCACGATTTCCACCACCTTGCGATCACTCATAAAGTCACCCGCCACCATCGTATCATCGATATGCTTTTCAAAGGAATCCGCTGTATCCCAGACCGTTGCAATCCCACCTTGCGCATATTTCGTGTTCGTTTCTTCGGCCACGGTTTTGGTAATTAAAGCAATTTTGATGGGAATTTGACGTTCCTGAAAATAGTCCGCCACCTTTACCGTATAAGATAAACCAGCAATTCCAGAACCGATGACAATAAAGTCGTATGAAGGCATAGCATTTACTAAAGTGACGCAAATTAATCAAAAAGAGCCTTCAATCCGAAAGACCACCCGAAATGTGGACTTTATTTTGTAGTTTTGCGCCATTAAAAAATATAAACCCTTAAAAATCAATTTATACCAAATGGAACAATCGCCTAACAACAATTCCAAAACTGCCCTTATTGTCTTAGCTGTGCTATCGGCAGTATTAGGAGTTTTGTACTTCCGTTCGTATCAAACGACGAAAGACCAAGCTACTCAAATCGAACAAAAAGCTACAGAATTAGCGAATACACGCTCTTCTCTAGATTCGATTTCTACGCAATTAGATGCTAAAATCGCCGAAATCAAATCTTTAGGTGGTCAAGTAGCTGATTTAGAAGCATTGAAAGTTCAATTAGAACAAGACAAAGCGTCTTTAAAGAACTCAAACCATGCAACGATCGCCTCTTACGAAGCGAAAATCCAAGAATACAATGTGGTATTGTCTACAAAAGATGGCGAAATTGTTGAATTAAAAAAGCAAAACGGTATTTTAATAGAGAGTAACCAAACGTTAACGACTCAAAACACGACGTTAAACACGGAGAACTCTGGTTTGAAAAACCAAAACCAAACATTAAACGATACGCTTTCTTCTGTTAGCCAACGCAACAAAGAATTAGCCCGTAAAGTAAGCATTGCTGCTGCTTTGAAAGCACAAAACTTGAAAGTTTTAGCCGTTAATGCAAAAGGAAAAGAAACAGAGCGTTCTCGTTTGAATGGTAAGAAAATCGAGAAATTGAAAGTGGTATTTAGCCTTGCAACTAACCCTATTACGAAGTTAGAAAGCAAGACAATTTACGTTCGCGTTTTAGATGGCGAAGGCGCTACTCTTTCTGACGAAGCAATCGGTTCTGGCCGTATCACCATCAACGGAAAAGAATTAGCCTACACAGCTAAACAATCTATTGACTACACAAATGATGGCCAAACAGTAGCGGTAACTTACCCACGCGGTGGAGTTGCTTATAAGCCAGGAAAATATACCGTAGAATTATATGCAGAAGGATTCCAAATTGGAACAGGCGCATTCGAGGTAAAGTAATTTCCTCCTACGTTTTTTGAAAGGGGCTATCCGAAAAGGTGGCCTTTTTTATTTCTTCTTTTGCCAAAAGAAAGTATTGAAACCCTTATTATACAGTAAGCTGGCTCCCACTGTTTGGTTAATCTGATAAGAGTTAAAGGATCCCAAGATGGTCGTCTGAACGTTGCGGTTATAGGTCTTCAAGCGCAAACTTCCATCTGGTTTCACAAACCATTCTAGAGCCCAATCCCCTAATAATACCTGTGGACTCGTTTGGTTTCTAGCATCGGTAAATCCACCGCTTCTCGTAATGCGCAAGCGATCATTAAAGTTGTAAGAAGCGCGCAATTGTAAGTTCGATAAGATGTCTTGATTCAAGGCGCCACCACCCAGCGAGACGGAAATATCTAAATCCTTGTTGATTTTGGAGGCCAAATTACTCAACTGATTCGACAGCATCTCCGTGAAATTACCCATCAAATTTCCTAAAGCTAAACCACTTCCACCGAAAGGAGATACTAACTGGCCAAACAACAAGATATTACTCACCTGACGCGTTAACTCCTGGTCATCGGTTTTAATCCGATTCGTGAAAGCAGTCACCGCTCCGTTCAAGGTCATATCCTTCGGATAATCCCTGATACCTATGTCAAAATTCACGCTAGGCGAAAGTAATCGATCCTGTAAACTAATCGTCACATCGACTGGATAACGGCGCTTAAATTCCGGCAAATTTCCCTTATTAGTCGTATCTAATAAGATGGGGAATAAGGACGCATATTGCGTATAGATTGCTTTAATATTTACGTTGGCTTCGAGTGGATCACCAGTCCATGAGATCTTAGAACCCCGTTGAATCGCAAACTTTTTATTGATCAAATTTTGAAGCGTAAAGGTGTAATCCCCTTGATCGATGGCATAATCTCCCACCATTTTAAAGGCCCCTTTTTTGTCCAAATTCATCTTAATGGCACCCGAACCATACATCCGCATGACATCCCCTTTTTTAGCATCAAACTGAACCTCCCCATAGGCCTCAGGCGTCAAGGCCAAACGAAGGTCAAGGGTAATCCCATCCTCCTGTAGTTTTGTTGAAACAGTGGCTGCAGCGAGATCCACATTCGCATTCGACAATTCACTCACTAAGCTGTAATCCTCCGCTTCCGTAGCGTCCATCTCGCGATCCAAAGGAATGAACAAGCGCGTTCCTTTCTCCGATTTTAAATCAGCAGATACGACTAAGTTATCAATCGATCCAGAAACCCGCATCGGACCTGAGGCATAGCCTATTCCATAATAAATCGAGTTAGGCTCCCGACTCGTATTCAATAATTTATAGTGATCTAAGTTTGCTTGGATGTCCAATTCAAAAGGTTTTCCTTCTGGAAACTGAAGTGTTGTATTGACAAAGGCTTTATTTCCTTCCGCATCTAGCACCTTCCAGTTTTTAGCATAAATCCTTCGCGGGGTAAAGTTCACCGTATCTGAAACAGACATCGAAGTCTTAAGATAATCAAACACTGCACCGGCCTTCAGAAACACCATATCGCCTGTTATTTCGGGCTTCGTAGGTAATCCTCCAATATGCAAATTACCCGAAGCAGAACCTTTCAAACCGGAAAAAATTCCTTCTGTAAAAGGTTCCAAAATCTGCAAATCCGTCTGATTCAATTCAGCTGTCACATTCAATTTCTGTTCCTCTTCAAAGGGTTTATAGGTTCCAGTCAATGACATAACGGTCTCTCCTAAACGGTTCAAGTTCAAGTTTAAATCCATCGCTTTATCGTCCGCTAAATAGGTCCCTACCCCCTGCAAATTCCCAATATAAAATTTGTTCAATCGCAACGAATCCACTAATAACCAAGAGTCTAAACGCGTATGATGGTACCAATCTTGAATCGCAATTTCTCCATTCAATTCACCTGTAGTCTTCGTGGCAAACAAGGGTTTCAAGGTCGATAACTGGAAATGATTTGCCCGCAATTTAATGGTCTCCGTTGTGTCATTCGAAAGGCTACCTTGCAACGAAATAGATTGATTCTGGTTTGAAACTAACACCCGATCCGCCTTCCATTCTAGCCCTTGAATCGTGATTTTATTCGCTGGATCCATCGCCCAGTCTTGACCTAAAATTCGGAAATAGGTATCCTTAAATTTCAGAGACAAACCATCTTCTTCGAACGCCCAGGCTCCAGCTAAATGGGCTGAATTCTCCTCACCTTGCTGTTTAAAATCAAGGCCAAAGTTGATTCGATCCTGATCCCAAAGTGCATCTAATTTGAAATTCTCTGTGGGCGTCAAGAAGTTTAATTGCTGTTTTCTAGAGGAGAAAACCAGACTAGAAGAAACTTCAGGAGCACCTAGGAATTTTGAACTTTGGAAAGAAAATACCGACTGATAAAAATGATATCCGCCAAAAGCCAAGGTGTCTGGATAGGCTTCCAAACTCACTGAAAGTGTTCTTCCTTTGGAGATATTCCCAGAGAAAACGGTGTTTTCACCAATCTGAACGGAGGGAAAAAAGCGCGCTAAAATGGGATCAATCCGATGGCAAATCACCGTAAAGTCCGCTTTGTATTTGGTATCTGTTTCGTGGCGATGGGTGGCATAATAACCCCAGCGTTCGTCTGCTCCTTTTTGGAAAAACAAGGCATATTCATCGGCTAATTGACCTAATTGCGATTGCAATAAACTAGGGGTAAACTCGCCACTAATCTCTGCCGAAACTAAGTCTGAGGTCAATTTGTAATGGCGTTTTTGACCAGGTCCATTTTCTGAAGTTAGCGTCACTAACTCCACATGTAAATCAGGCTTGTTTGGTGTTCGTAAAGTAGAATTATAAAATACCGTGCGTCCCTCCAAATCATCAAAACGATTACCCTTAAAATCTAATTCAAAATCAGTCGACAAACTTACCTGAGGGTCCAATAAACGAATATTATGTAAGTTTGAATGGCTAATCTCCCCTTGCATTTGATACACCGGTTTCGACCCGCGTAAATCGATTAAACCTGACATCGTTGCGACTAAATTGGTGTCTTTCGAGCTTACATTACCCTTGAATAATTGCTTCTGAAAGTTTCCTTTCAAGGCAATTTTATGGTAGAGGTATTTATTAAAAAAGATCTCTGAAACGTTGCCATCAAAATCAATATTGGCCGATTTCTTCGCAAAGCCGCTTCCTTTCAAACTTCCTTCAGCATCTAAAGTCCCTAACACTGGTTCCAAACCTAGTAGTTTACCCAGCTTAAATTTCTGCAATTTAATCTTGCCATCGTAGCGCGAAAAGGCCATCGAATCCTGCAAATTCATCTTCACATCCGCCTCCACATATCCTAAACCCGTCTTCAATTTACCGGCCGTTCTAAAAACGCTATTATTCCCTTTGAAGAGGCCATCAAAGGCCACAGGACCTAGAATAACCATGTTTTCTGCCGCAGACTTTGTAATATAGGGACCTAAATCTTGCGGGTAAAACAAGGACGATTTCATTGCAAAATCCATCTCCGTCTTGTCCACATTCGGCAATCCTTTGAAATTAAAATCACCTCGCAAGACACTATTTGCCCCGAAGCCTAATTCAAACTTTTTCAAATCCAGTTTCGCCACCGTACCACTCAGTGCACCCTTCAAACGATACATCCCTTTGTAGTCATACATCGCCTCTACAAAGCGACCTAAATCCTCCCCTTTCACAAGCGCTCCATTGAAATCCGCTTGCATATCTACGTCCGTAATCCAACGCGTCATCGAGCTCATATCGTGGTAATTCACGACAAATTTCCGCGTGACGCGCGAATCGTTAAAGCGCAAATCCAATTGATCAAAACGCATTTGGTGATCCGATATCATAAATACCGTATTCAGACTTTTTACGTCAAAACCTGACAAGGGATCCCTTGTACGCAAACCAATAGCCTGAAGCCCAAGCGTATCGTTTTTGATGTAGAAATTCTTGACTTTGGAATAAACCTTCGCTAAAGTAAAGTGCGAAATATCGAAATGACGACGAGTCGCCTCGCTTTTACGTGTATTATCATCTAAGGAAAATGCCCCATCAATGACTTCCGCTTCCGGTATCGTAAAAATGGATGAAGGCCCTTTTTTAACCGTTTTCACTCCTCCTGTTATCCAGTTTTCCAGGCGCAAAATAAACTCCTCAATGTTCATTTTTCCCGATTTCTTCTCAAAGATCAAATGTACATTAGGCCGCGTCAATCGCGCATAATCTAAACTTGGTTTTCCTGGCTGCAAGAACAAATGAGTGATACTAAAATTCACATCGAGTTGATCGATTTGGATCATTTTAGCGCCCCAAGGGTCTTTTACCTCTAAGCCTTTGATGCTGACTTCGTCAAAAAACTTGACCTGAATACCCTGCATTTTTACGGGGTAGCCGATCGCCTTTTCGACTTTAGGCGTTAAATAATTCGCTAATAAGGTCTGATTAACGGGCGCTCTAAGGAGAAGAATGGTGGCAAAAATCAACAAAAAAATCCCCAGCAATCCGTACAGGATTGTTTTGACGAAGATTTTGAGATATTTGACCATATTGCCGTATTTTTGCGCAGAATTCTATTTTTATGAAGCTACTGGCTATTGAATCTTCTTGCGATGAAACTTCGGCTGCCGTGATGGTAGACGGCGTTTTGAAGTCCAACATCATCTCGACACAACTCATCCACACGGAATGGGGTGGCGTCGTTCCCGAATTAGCCAGCAGAGCTCATCAAAAATCGATCATCCCTGTCGTGACAGAGGCCCTGCAAAAAGCAAATATAAACAAAAATGAACTGAATGCCATTGCCTTCACAAGGGGCCCTGGGCTTTTAGGAGCTTTATTAATCGGTACCTCGTTTGCGAAGTCTTTGGCCCTCAGTTTGAACATCCCGTTAATCGAGGTGAATCATATGCAGGCGCACGTTTTGGCGCATTTTATTGAGGATCCCAAGCCCACATTTCCCTTCCTTTGTCTGACCGTTAGTGGTGGACATACGCAATTGGTTTGGGTAAAGTCAGCACTTGATATGGAGGTCATAGGTGAAACGCAGGACGATGCCGTGGGTGAAGCCTTTGACAAAACCGCAAAACTGATTGGCCTACCTTACCCAGGTGGTCCATTAATCGATAAGTTAGCCAAAGAAGGTAACCCCGACCGCTTCCCTTTCTCCTTAGGTGAAATGCCCGGCCTCAACTTTAGTTTCTCTGGCATCAAAACAGCCATCCTGTACTTCCTCCAAAAAGAAGTCAAAAACAACCCGAATTTCATCGAAGAAAACAAAGCAGACATCTGCGCTTCCGTTCAAAAATCCCTCATCGATATGCTTCTTCGCAAAACCAAGAAGGCGATGAAAGAAATGAACTGCACCCAAATAGCCATCGCCGGCGGCGTTTCGGCCAACTCCGGTTTGCGTTCAAGACTAACTGAAATGGGTACTGAATTAGGTTGGGAAGTTTTCATTCCAGCCTTCAGCTATTGCACCGATAACGCGGGCATGATCGCCATGGCGGGTCATTTCAAAGCTGAAGCAGGGGAATTTTGTGGGCAGGATGTGAGTCCGTTGGCGAGATACTCCTTGTAAAAGAGCAAAGTTCAAAGAGCAAAGTTCAAAGAGCAAAGTTCAAAGAGCAAAGTTCAAAGAGCAAAGTTCAAAGAGCAAAGTTCAAAGAGCAAAGTTCAAAGAGCAAAGTTCAAAGATGGAATCCCCTCCGGGGATGAATTCAGAAATGTATTTTTATAAATTCATCGCTGCAAGCGATACAACCTCTGAACTTTGAGCTTTGCAATTTGCTATTCGAATCCATCGCTGAAAGCGATACAACCTCTGAACATTGAGCTTTGGTCTTTGGTATTTGAATTATCCTTTCATCTCCTTCAACGCATTCCAAAACGCCATCTTCAGCGTCTTCTCCGCATCCGTCAACGACGAGATATAGCGAGGAAAGAAATAGACTAGTTTAGATTCAATCGTATCAATCTCGGTAGTAGGTAATTCTCCTTGCCAAACAGCCGGTTGCTGACCGATAAAAATATAGCGTTTTGCACTTGTCTCTTTCAGGAATTCTGTGAAACTTGGTTCTTCATCCGTCGGAGTGTAAACAGACCAATCAGCGGGTCCTAACACTAATGGAGGTGCAGAGAAAATAAGCTTTAAACGAGCAAGTTCGGTTTCGGAGATTTGGCCTACGACCACCCAAGGAGTGGAGACTTTAGGCTTAACAGCCGCAATAGTTTCTGCCTCGATACTAACAGCAGGGGATTCCGCTAGCTGCGCCTCTGACTTATCCTGCGGGACCCAATAGATCTCGTCGAACTTGTAAAAATCAGCTAATGAAATCCCCTCCATTTTGATGGTTTATGCTAATGCACCTCGTAACACACATGCCTCGCGGTCTGGACCCGTCGAGATGAAGTTAATAGGTAGGTTCAAGTGTTTTTCTAAGAATTTGATGTAATCCGCTAGCTCCACTGGCAATTCGTTGAAATCGCGCATTCCCTCTAAGCTACAAGCCCAGCCTTTCAAGGTTTCGAACACCGGCTTCACTTTGATATCGGTGATTTCGAAAGGGATTTGGTCTGTAATCGTACCGTCCGGCATTTCATAAGCCGTGCACACTAGAATTTCGTCAAAAATATTCAAGACGTCTGCCTTCATCATAATTAATTGAGTCACCCCATTAATCATCATCGCGTATTTCAAGGCTGGCAAATCAATCCAACCACAACGGCGCGGACGACCAGTAGTGGAACCGAATTCACGACCCTCTACGCGCATACGCTCACCTACTTCATCTTCTAATTCCGTAGGGAATGGACCAGAACCTACACGAGTCGCATAAGCTTTGAAGATACCGAAAACCTCACCGATGTTTTTAGGCGCTACACCTAAACCGGTACAAGCACCTGCGGTGATCGTATTCGATGAAGTAACAAAAGGATATGAACCGAAGTCTACGTCCAAAAGAGAACCTTGTGCCCCTTCTGCAAGAATCGTTTTACCCGCATTGATGGCGTGGTTCACAGAATATTCAGAATCCACTAAGTGGAACTCTTTCATGAAAGCAACCGCTTCGAAGAATTCTTTCTCCGCTGCGGCTAAATCGTATTCGAATTTATATACGTCCAAAATCGCTTTGTGGCGATCGACTAATGCCTTGTATTTGGCAGAAAAATCAGGCGAAATCATATCCCCTACACGTAATCCTTGACGCGAGATTTTATCCGTGTAAGTAGGTCCAATTCCTTTCAATGTAGATCCGATTTTTGCATCCCCTTTTGCCTTTTCGTAAGCGGCATCTAATAAACGGTGCGTAGGCAAGATGATGGATGCTTTCTTTGAGATCTCTAAGTTTTTGCGAAGATCTAAATTGAAATGCGCTAAACCGTCAATTTCCTTTTTGAAGATGATGGGATCCAAAACAACTCCGTTACCGATGATATTCTGAACTTCTTGGCGAAAAATCCCAGAAGGAATTTGATGCAAAACGTGCTTAAAACCGTCGAATTCTAAGGTGTGACCTGCGTTAGGTCCGCCTTGAAAACGCGCTACTACTTGATACTTGGGTGCTAGAACGTCTACGATCTTTCCTTTCCCTTCATCACCCCATTGTAAGCCTAATAATACATCAACTGCCATAATATAGTTTTATTCTTGATTTCTTGCTTGGTAATTTGCTCTGTGTTCACAACTCTTGTTCGTACAAGAACCGTAAAAAATAAGGGAATGGTGCATCACATTGAATTGCAGCATTTCACCTACTAAACTTTGGATGGTTTGAACCCGAGGATCACAAAATTCCGTGACTTTGTGGCAATCGGTACATATTAAATGATCGTGTTGACGACGTCCATAGGACTTCTCGAATTGCGCTTGATTGCGACCAAACTGGTGTTTCACCACTAAATCACATTCCACTAACACATCGAGCGTATTGTATACGGTAGCTCTAGAGACTTGGTATTTCTTGTTTTTCATGGAGATATACAACTCCTCCACATCAAAGTGATCGTCCCGTAAATAGATCTCTTCCAGAATCGCAAAGCGCTCCGGAGTCTTCCGCAAACCCTTGTTTTCCAGGTAGGCAGTGAAGATCTTTTTTACTGAATCTAGTTTATCTAATTCTTGGGACATTTATGGAAAAAAAACGACGTAAAATAAGCAATAATAACGGACAAAAACTAAGAAATTTTCCGTTCCACCTCAATTACGCCGGGAACTTGTTCCATTTCTGCACTTAGGCTATCGAGGTGATCGGTGTCTTGTACCATGAGTGATATTTGACCTTCAAATAGTCCATCTTTTACCCCAATACTTAGACCGGTAATGTTTACTTGTAACTTCTCTGAAATCAGACGCGTTACATCATTTACAAGACCCACGCGGTCAATGCCTCGGATGATAAGATCGACGACGAATGACATCGCAATTTGGGAAGTCCACTGGGCTTTAATCACGCGATCTCCATGACGAGAAAGCAATTCTGGTGAGTTAGGACAAGCCGCGCGGTGAATTTTAATCCCCTCATTTATGGTCACAAAACCAAATACCTCATCGCCAGAAATCGGATTACAGCACTTGGCTAAGGTATAATCCACTTTATCCATGTCCTCCCCAATCAATAAGGTATCTGATTCCTTACGCTCTTTGTGGTATTCTTGCATCTCCTTTCTAAAGGATTTGCTATCCACGATAGGCGACTGGATTGATTTCTCTGCCTGCTTTCGTTCGTGTAATTCGCGGTCGAGTTTCCAGTGCTTGAGCTGGTCGATGTTGATGTAGGCTTTGCCAAAACGGTAAAACAAATCGTTCGCATCTTTGGCATTAAAATACGCCCGCAACTGATTCGTGATTTCTAAAGTCAATAAAGGGAAACCCAAATGCTTCAAGCGATGCTCGATCAAATCACGACCTTTGATCAGGTGCGATTTATTTTCCTCCTTGATAAAGTCCTTGATACGCGCTTTTGCCTTCGTTGTAAACACGATGCGCAACCAATCTTCGGACGGCTTTTGTTTCGAAGAAGTTAGGATTTCAATTTGATCACCATTTGCTAACTTGTGAGAAAGGGGAACTAATTTTCCACCCACTTTGGCACCAATACAACGCGCACCTACCTCCGAGTGAATTTCAAAAGCAAAGTCCAAAGCCGTGGCACCAGATTGCAACACGATCAACTTCCCTTTCGGACTAAACACAAAAACCTCCTCATGGTAAAGCGAGTTCTTAATGTCCTCCACTAATTCCACCGCAGACTGGCTCTTATCATTCGCCTCAATCGCCTCGCGCACCTGCGAAAGCCATGATTCAAACGCCTCGCTCGTCCGCGTATCCGTTCCTTTGTATTTAAAGTGTGCCGCAACTCCTTTCTCCGCAATCTCATCCATCCGTTTAGACCGAATTTGGACCTCAACCCAACGGCCTTCCTTATCTTGCCCAAAAGGCATACTCATCACCGTCGTATGCAATGACTCATATCCATTTGATTTAGGTGTCGAAACCCAGTCCTTCAAGCGACTCGGGTTAGGGCGGTAATGATCCGTCACCACGGAATAAACTTCCCAGCAATCACTTTTCTCTCGCTCCACGGGCACGTCTAAAACGACCCGAACAGCAAAAAGATCATATATTTTCTCAAATGGGATATTCCCTTTTTTGATTTTATTGTAAATGGAAAAGATGGATTTTGGGCGACCTTTGATTGTATAATTTAGACCGCGTTCGTCCAATGTTTTCTTGATCGGTTTAATGAAATTTTCTACAAAGCTTTCTCTGCTTCGCTTATTTTCCATCAAATTATGCGCAATTTCTTTATAGGCCTCTGGCTCGGTATGCTTTAATCCTAAATCTTCCAATTCAGATTTAATGGCATTCAAACCTAAACGGTGGGCTAACGGCGCATATAAATAAATGGTCTCCGAAGCGATCTTTAATTGCTTCTCCTTTGCCATACTTGTCAACGTCCGCATATTGTGCAAACGATCCGCGAGCTTAATTAAAATTACGCGAATATCATCCGAAAGCGTCAACAGCATCTTCCGGAAATTCTCCGCTTGTTGCGAGGTTCCGTATTCGAAAGTGCCCGCGATTTTTGTTAGGCCATCGATGATGGAGGCGATTTTGGGATTGAATTGTTTTTCAATATCTGCCAAAGTCGTATCCGTATCTTCCACCACATCGTGCAACAAAGCCGCAATAATAGAGGTGGTTCCTAAACCAATTTCTTCTACGCAGATTTGGGCAACGGCTAAGGGATGATAGATGTAGGGTTCGCCGGATTTGCGGCGCATATCTTTGTGCGCCTCCGCAGAGATCAAGAAAGCTTTTTTGATTTGCTTCGCGTCATCATCCTTTAAAAAAGGCTTCGCTGTCCG
>CANFWR010000027.1 GCA_947450865.1 Cytophagaceae bacterium | reverse complement strand
TATGTAGCGGCTTGGGAATACGAAAAACAATCGAAATTCAAGCTTCATAAAGAAGAATTGAAATACGAAAACATCAAAATTGCTCAAAGATCTTATAAATAATTCGATACAATGGAAGGACATTTAAACCTGACACTCAAAATTTGGAGACAAAAAAATGCAAGCGTAGCTGGTAAGTTCGAAACTTATCAGGTGAGCGGCATCTCCACAGATATGTCATTTTTGGAAATGATTGACGTGTTAAACAACCGTTTGATCGAAGAAGGAGATGATCCGGTAGCATTTGACCACGATTGCCGCGAAGGTATTTGCGGTATGTGCTCGATGTACATTAACGGTCGTCCTCACGGGCCAAACCGGGGTGTTACGACTTGCCAATTACACATGCGTTCGTTCCAAGATGGCGAAACGATTACGGTAGAGCCTTGGAGAGCGAGTGCATTCCCTGTGATTAAGGACTTAGTAGTGAACCGCTCTTCTTTTGACCGTATTATTGCGGCAGGAGGTTTCGTTTCAGTGAATACAGGAAATGCGAAGGATGCGAACAACATCCCGATTAATAAGGACGATGCGGACGAGGCTTTCGCAGCAGCGGCTTGTATCGGTTGTGGTGCTTGCGTAGCGGCTTGTAAGAATGCTTCAGCGATGTTATTTACGTCTGCCAAAGTTTCTCAGTTAGCCCTACTTCCTCAAGGACAAATCGAAGCAGCGACACGTGCTCAGGCAATGGTCGCTCAGATGGACGAAGAAGGATTCGGTGCATGTTCAAACACCGGTGCTTGCGAGGCTGAATGCCCTAAAGGAATTTCGATTGAGAACATCGCGCGTATGAACCGCGAATATTTCTCTGCGACATTCACATCTAAATAAATTTTAATTTATAGCCCCTGGATGCAATTTCAGGGGCTTTTTACGCCCTATGTTTTTAGAACCCAACCACACGAAGTCCACCGAACGTAATCCGCCAGCAGGCTGGATCGAGGTCGTGTGTGGTTCCATGTTTTCGGGTAAAACAGAAGAGCTAATACGTCGTTTAAAACGCGCAAAAATTGCCCAAATGAGGGTCGAAATCTTCAAACCGATGGCGGACACCCGCTACCACGACGAAGATATCGTTTCTCACAACCAAAATTCCATCCGCTCTACTCCTGTAAATAACTCAGGGGAAATTCTACTATTAGCTGGAGATTGCGATGTGATCGGTTTAGATGAAGTACAATTCTTTGATGATAACATCGTAGAGGTATGCAATTCACTAGCCAACCAAGGCAAACGAATCATCGTGGCGGGATTGGATATGGACTTTAAAGGAAATCCTTTTGGGCCTATGCCCGGACTTATGGCTATCGCCGAGTTCGTCACGAAGGTGCACGCAGTTTGCGTAAACTGTGGCGCAGCTGCCCATTATTCCTACCGTAAGGTGGAGCAACAACAAACCGTCTTATTAGGCGAAACCGAGTCTTATGAGGCTCGCTGCCGTTCTTGCTTCCATGGCCAAAACTAAAGACCCCTCCTTCAGAAAACTAATCCAACGTTTAGTGGCTCGTAAGCCTAAGAACCTGGATCAGCAATTTTTCCAAGCTCACACTGAAGTTTTCAAGAAAACCGATTGCCTGACCTGTGGCAATTGCTGTCGCACGACTAGTCCGATGTGGAATGACACCGATATACAGCGAGTATCACATTTATTTAAAATGAAGACGTCAGCTTTCTTGGATGCTTATTTAGTACAAGATTCTGACGGTGATTGGGTATATCCAAAAGCACCTTGCCCCTTTTTAGATCTAGAGGACAACAAATGTGGCATCTACGATCACCGACCAAAAGCCTGCCGCGAATACCCCCATACCGACAGAAAGAACATCATGGGGATTTTGGGATTAACCTCAAAAAACGCGTTAATCTGTCCCGCAGTGACACAAATCCTTGAAAAAATCGAGCAAATTTACCCTTGAGCTACTTTTGATTTGAAATTCACGTCAAAATTCGACAATTTCGTAACTCAATAAATCAAACTTATGGCAGCAGCAGAATACTTAGGAATCGATGTAGGTGGAACCGGCGTTAAAATGGGAATCGTCCACGCAGACACTGGTCAAATCAACAATTTTCAAAGCTACGATACTGCTACCTGGAGAGAATCTCACCACTTTTTAGAGCGTTTGGCTGATGCGATTGCCTTGCAATTGTACCAACACAAGAATGTAAAGAAAGTAGGAATCGGTCTTCCAGGTATCCTGACAAAAGACCGCCGTACCTTAATTGAAATCACCGCTATTCCTGAAATCGATGGCTCTCCTATGATTGAGATGCTAGAGAAACGTTTCCCTGAGCACGCTTTCTTTATGGAAAACGATGCCAATGCAGCGGCTTTAGGCGAATTCTACTTCTCTCCTGAGAAAACGAATATGCCGGAAGACTTCGTTTTCATTACCCTGGGAACAGGTGTAGGTGGCGCTGCTGTTATTGACCGCAAAATCTTCTTAGGTGGCGATGGTAATGCAATGGAACCGGGTCACGTACCCTCTCGTGATGGGAAAGTGTTAGAGCGCAATGTAGGTAAGAAAGAATTATTGCAAATGGCTACCGCTATGCGTGCAGCCTATACAGGTAAAACCTCGCTTCCTGCTGATGGCACTATTTCTACGACTGCCTTAGTAGTAGGTGCAGAAGAAGGAGATGAATTAGCTTTAGCCATATGGAATGAAGTTGGATCCTTATTAGGAGATATGTTAGTTTCTTTAATTCGTATCCTTGATATCAAAAATATCTTCATAGGTGGCGGATTATCAGCCTCTTACGACTTTATTTTACCTAGTATGGAGAAGCAGTTAAATTACTGGCTAACGCCAGCTTATTTGGAAAAATTAACGATAAAAAAAGCCTTATTAGGCAACGATGCGGGGCTTTTAGGGGCCGCATCGCTTTGTTTTTAGTACAAACACCCCTGAACAAACCAATTAGAATTGAATTTGTTTGATAAATTCAACTTTAATTCTAATCTTTGCAACGTTTTTGAACCCCAAAATAATATTAAAATGTCAGATATTGCAGAAAAAGTAAAAAGCATCATCGTTGAAAAATTAGGTGTAGAAGCATCAGAAGTTACTCCTGAGGCATCTTTCACAAACGATTTGGGAGCTGACTCTCTAGACACAGTTGAGTTAATCATGGAATTCGAAAAAGAATTCTCTGTTTCTATTCCAGATGATCAAGCGGAGAACATCCAAACAGTAGGCCAAGCTATTACTTATTTGGAAGAGAACGCAAAGTAATCGAAGCAACCATAAAAATTATGTCAATTAGTTAACAGTAATCAGGTGGATTTTTCCATGGGATTTCTCGGACTGATTGACATTTTTTATTTTAAGCAGATTCATAAATAACAAGAATATGGAGTTAAAACGAGTAGTTGTCACGGGCTTAGGCGCCCTAACCCCCATCGGGAACACAGTTAGTGAATATTGGGATGGATTAAAGAACGGCGTAAGCGGTTGTGGACCCATCACGAAATTCGATGCGGAAAAATTCAGAACTCGTTTTGCTTGCGAATTAAAGAACTTCAAGGTAGAAGATTTTATCAACGCCAAAGAAGCGCGTAAAATGGATCCATTTACACAATACGCAGTAGTGGCGGCTGACGAAGCCATCGCTGATGCGAATTTTGACATGGAGACCTTGAATAAAAACAAAGTAGGCGTTATCTGGGGATCAGGTATCGGAGGTTTGAAGACTTTTGAAGACGAGATGATCTATTTCGGACAAGGAGACGGAACCCCGAAAATCAATCCTTTCTTTATCCCTAAGATGATTGCAGATTCATCATCAGGCCAAATTTCGATCCGCAACGGATTCCGTGGTCCTAACTACGTGACTGTTTCGGCTTGTTCTTCAGCGAACAACGCGATCATTGATGCTTTCAACTATATCCGCACAGGCCGTATCAACGTGTGTGTAACGGGTGGTTCTGAGGCTCCAGTGACGATTGCATCGGTAGGTGGTTTCACCGCAATGCACGCCATGTCTACCCGTAATGACGATCCAGCTACGGCGTCTCGTCCTTATGACGTGGATCGCGATGGTTTCGTGGTAGGTGAAGGAGCGGGTGCCTTGATTTTAGAAGAATACGAGCACGCTAAAGCGCGTGGCGCGAAAATATACGCTGAATTAATCGGTGGAGGTTTCTCTTCTGATGCACACCACATTACTGCTCCACACCCAGAGGGTTATGGTGCTTTATTGTCGATGATTGATGCCTTAGAAGATGCAAACATCAAACCAGAGGAAGTAGATTACGTGAATACACACGGAACATCCACTCCGATCGGTGATCCACAAGAGATTAAAGCGATCGTGGATTGTTTTGGTGAACATGCTTACAAAATTGCGATCTCATCGACGAAGTCAATGACAGGTCACTTATTAGGTGGTGCGGGTGCAGTAGAGGCGGTTGCGTCTGTATTAGCGATTCAACATCAATTTGTTCCTCCTACGATTAACGTATTTAACCGTGATCCAGAAATCGATCAACGCATCGACTTGACGGAGAACGTAGGTAAAGCGCGTAAAATCGATGTGGCATTGAGCAACGGATTTGGTTTCGGTGGTCATAACGCAACGGTTATTTTCAGAAAAATCTAAGACAAATATGGCCGTAAAATCTCTCCTAAACTGGTTAGATCCGATTCGACTAGACGAACGAGAGAAATTCTTAAAGAAATCGGTTACACATCTTATTGGGGCTAGTCCAAATAATTTAACGTTATATCGACTAGCCTTTTTACACTCCTCTGCTTCGAAAGAGAGTGTAGCAGAAAACTACAAAGAGTCGAATGAGCGCCTGGAATTCTTAGGCGATTCTGTCCTAGGGATGATTACAGCGACGTATTTGTTCCAAAAATTCCCTTTCAAAGACGAAGGTTTTTTGACTGAAATACGTTCTCGTATGGTCAGCCGGGAGTCTTTGAACGTGATTGGCCGCAAATTAGGCTTAGAGGAAGTGATCGAGTACGAAACACAGCGCAAAAACGCGATGTCCCGCACGTCGATGTACGGAGATGCTTTGGAGGCTTTTGTGGGTGCTGTTTATTTAGACAAAGGCTTTGCCTTCACCCAAAACTTCATCATTAAAAAGATTCTTACGCAATACTTTGACCTAGACGCCGTTGTACAAAACAACCCGAACTTCAAGTCAATGCTGATTGAATGGGCCCAAAAAGAAGGCAAAAAGGTTTCTTTTGAGCTTGATCAAGAAGGGGAACACCATAACCGCGAATTTACGGCTTTGGTCATCTTAGACGGCGAAAAAATAGCAGAGGGCAAAGGCTATTCGAAGAAGAAAGCAGAACAAACGGCCGCTAGAATGGCTTGCGAACAATTAGACATTAAATAATCAACACCTATGGCACCTAATATATTCTTGCAATACTGGAATGATTCACCTGAATCAATCACATTTCAAGAGGTATTAGCCTGGGAGGTTCCCACTTCGATCATTGAAGTCATTCAAGCGGAACTGTTAGCTCAGCTAAACTCAGCCCGTGCACAAGAAAACTTCCCTAATTTCCCGTGGTCTAGCCCTCGCTTTCAAGAGAAATGGGAAGGCATTGCTCAAACCTTGTTGTACCAAGTTGCATTGCCTGAATTCATTTGGGGCTCGTGGATTGAAAGTCTGGCAGTTCCTATAGAGGATGTGCCACAACCTAGTTTTGCCGATTTATTGAATGCGTATGAGGCGCCGGATGCGCCGGTTTTTGAGGCGCCAGTTGCGCCTTATCCTGCTGCGGAAACGCCCGCTTCACTTGATTATCCCGCAGCCGAGACGCCAGCAGAGCCTTTCGATTTATTGAATACGGAAGTCTATTTTGAAGCACCAGAAAGCCTAGAGGATTCTTCGGATGAGGAATTTACGCGACTAAAGGATTTATTAAGTGGTTCATCGGATTCTTTGAAGTCCAAAGTCGAATCGCAAATGACGCAACGCATCGCTGACACGATCAGCCTTCACCAACGAATTCAATTCATCCAAAAAATATTCCTAGGGGATGTGGCGCAACTAGAATCGTTGATTCAATTCATCGATGAAGAGGCTGAAGCAGAAACGTGGTCTCAAGCCCTCTTAGAACGTTATGAGGCGTATCGCTTTGCGGAAAATGAAGCTATCTGGGAAGAACTGCACCAACTTATTGAACGGAAGTTCAACTAACTGATTTTCATTATCAGTTTTAACCTGCATTAAACCTTAAGCAACAGGTAATTTCAAGGAAAAATACTCCCTTGAAAACAATCTTACTTTTGCTGATTTCCCTGGCCAGTTTCGCTCAAATCCCCACACAAGAAGAGGAGGAAAAGCAATCTAGCTTCGACTATTATCTAGCGAATCCGCTGAACATTAATCTCGTATCAGAAACGGAGCTTCAATCCTCTCTTCTATTTAGCTCAGATCAAATATCCTCGTTTATAGCCTTCCGAAAACAAATAGGCTCGTTTCAATCCATTTTAGAATTACAAACCATTCCAGGCTGGGATCTCGACTTCCTGCGCCGAATTCAAGATTATGTCGTTTGCCATCCGTTGAATCCACGCTGGTGGAAACCGAACTCATCGACCCATCAGATGTTATTTAAAACGGATTGGACCGCAGAGACCAAAAAAGGTTTTACAGATCCTGATCTCCGAAGCAAGACCCGTTATGTAGGTGATCGAACGAATCAAACACTACGCTACCGTGGGCAATTAAACGCGAACCTTCGGATGGGGTTTCTGTTACAAAAAGATGCGGGAGAAAAAGATCTTAGCGACTTTAGTAGTGGTTTTATAGAGTTTAAATCGAAAGGGATTTTGGAGAAAATCATCCTGGGCGACTTCATCAATCAATGGGGTCAGGGACTTGTTCAGTCAGGAGGTTTCTCCTTAGGTAAGAGTTTTGAAAGTATAAAAGCTACCCAAAAATTCAATCTAGGTGGACTAGCTTACAGTTCCAGCATGGAATATGGCTATTACAGCGGCATCAACACAACCTTAAAACTCAGCGAATTTCTACGAATCCAAACCTTCGCCTCTTACAGAAACTTGGATGCAACCACGGGAACGGACTCTACCGGGAACAATTACTTACGCACTAGAGTTGAAGATGGCTTCCATCGGACTGCCTCAGAGATTAGCCATAAAGAGGCCCTTCAAGAGAAAACAGCGGGTGCGAACTTAGTCTATTCTCCACTTAGTATGCCGCTCGTCATTCAGCTCAATGGTGTTTTCACCGAATGGTCACTAGCTAAACCTATTGGAATTGGCTATAAACAACCCGAGTGGTCCGGAAACAAATTACAGAACTATTCGATTAGCTTTCAATATCCCTTTAGAAACATCCGAATGGTAGGAGAATTTGCCACTTCAGGGAATAGACAATATTCCCTCATTCAATCCGCCGCCACTTCTCTTTCTAAAAAAGTAGACGTATCCTATTTATTCCGGCACTATGGGGCAGGCTATTTTAGTCCAAAATCCAACGGGCTTTCTGAAAACTCAGAAAATCTCAACGAAATAGGCCTATTCCTAGGCCTAGGTTACCAAATCAACAAGCGAATGAAGCTCAGCTCCTATGCCGACTATTTTCGCTTCCCAGGGCCTAAATACCAAGTTATAGCTACCAACACCTCCGGCTGGGAATTCCTTAGCCGTTTGCAATGGGAGAAAAGACATGTCGCTAGAGGGTTCATACAGGGCAAATGGACTCGAAAAGAGGATAAACATCTGATTCAAATCAGCCTGGATGGACATTATATTGCCATCAAATCATGGGACTTTCACGTACGCGCGATGGCCTCCAATTTAGCCTCAGAGATTGGTTATTTAGTATTACAAGATGTGAAATGGGATCACGGCAAATGGAACGTACAAGGACGTTTCGCCTATATGAACACGCCCAGCTATGACACGCGAAATTATGCCTATGAACCAGGTGTTCCCTATTCCTTTCTTTTGCCAGCCTATGCGGGTAAAGCCATCAAGACAACAGTGGTGATGGCCTATCAATGGAACAGAGAAATAGCCATAGCCGCTAAATATGCAAGGATTCAATACCAAGATCGCACGGAAGTAGGATCCGGTTTAGATGCGATTGAAGGGAATACCAAAACCGATATCACCCTCCAAATCAGCTATAAAATGCACTAAACAATCGCTTCGCGAACGCGTAACAGTTTCTCCAAAAGACCTTCTAATTGATCTAAAGGAAGCATATTCGCGCCATCTGATTTTGCCACCAAAGGATTCGGATGGGTTTCGATGAAGATTCCATCAGCACCTACCGCAATTGCGGCTTTAGCAATAGTTTCAATCAAGGCGGGTTGTCCACCTGTTACTCCTGTCGTTTGATTCGGACGCTGTAATGAGTGCGTGCAATCCATAATAACGGGAACATTCATCGCAGACATTTCTGGAAGATTACGGTAATCCACTACTAAATCGCCATATCCAAATGAGTTCCCACGATCTGTTAAGTAAACAACCGCTTCTGGATTCTCGTGTAACACTTTTTCTACTGCAAAACGCATAGATGCGCCTGACATAAACTGGCCCTTTTTGATGTTAACAGCCTTGCCAGTTTGGGCAGCAGCGGCTAATAAATCTGTTTGGCGGCAAAGGAAAGCAGGTATCTGCAAAACGTCGACATAAGCCGCCGCCATCGCTGCTTCCGCACTTTCATGAATATCAGTTACCGTAGGTAAGGAATAATGTTTCCCTACTGCTTGCAAAATTTCGAGTGCTTTGATATCACCAATACCGGTAAAGGAATCGATTTTGGTGCGATTTGCTTTGCGGTAAGAACCTTTGAAAATATAGGGGATGCCCATTGATTTCGTGATGCCATCTATTTTTTCTGCAATCTCAAAAGCTAAATCATTGCTCTCAATTGCACAAGATCCTGCCATCAAAAAGAAGGGGCCTTTGCCTAAATTATCTAAAGTCGGTAATTTCATTTTATAAAATATTTACTTCGGTTTCTAAAGCGACCCCGAATTTCTCTTTAATTGATTGCTTAATTTCTTCTGATAGGGCCAAAATCTCCCCACCTTTCGCCTCTCCATAATTCACTAAAACGAGTGCCTGCTTCGCATGCACCCCTGCATCCCCTCTTCTAAAGCCTTTCCAACCAGCTTTTTCAATGAACCAACCAGCTGGAAATTTGACATCTGAACTCCCCTCTACAGGATAATTCGGAATACCCGGAAATTCAGCCATTAATCGCGATGCCTCAGAAGCAGAAACCGTAGGGTTCTTAAAGAAGCTACCGGAGTTACCGATTTCTTTAGGATCAGGTAATTTACTTTGACGAATTTCAATAACTGCATCAGCAACCTCGCGGATAGAAGGCTGCGTAATTCCTTTGCTAGCTAAAACATCTTGAATCGCACCATAGGACGTTTTAATCGAAGGTTTCTTGGACAACTTAAACGTCACAGAGCTGATGAGGTATTGACCTTTCCCTGCGCGCTTAAAGAAGCTCTCGCGGTAGCCAAAAGCACAGGCTTTGGCATCAAACACTTCTAGCTCTAAAGTTTGTAAATTCAGCGCTTCTAAGGACTCAAACGTATCCTTAATTTCAGCGCCGTAAGCACCAATATTCTGCATAGGAGCTGCACCTACCGTACCTGGAATCAGGGACAAATTCTCTAATCCAGACCAGCCTTGATTGACAGCATATTGAACAAATTCGTCCCAAACCACGCCAGCGCCCCCTTTCAACCACACAAAATCAGCATCCTCCTTTATAATAGCGATACCTGGAATGGAAATTTTAACGACAAGCGCCTCCTGGGCTTTGGTCAACAACACATTACTCCCACCACCCAGAAAAAGATGGGGCAAATGCGCATATTCCCCTGATTTCTGAAGGGAAACATATTGATCAATCGAACTAATCTCTACAAATTGACGAGCTTCCGCCTCAATCCCAAACGTATTATAAGCACGTAGAGAGTACATATTAAAATAATTTAGTAGACAAAAACTCCTCTAAAGCAGGCACGCCTGAGTGATGAAACGTTTCCGAATTCCCCTCCCAAATCTTCTTTCCTTCCTTTAAGAATATAATTGATTCTCCCATCCGCATCACCGAATTCATATCGTGCGAGATGACCACCGTGGTCATTTGGTATTCCTGCGTGATTTCCTGAATCAAATAATCAATCTTCACCGCAGTCAATGGGTCTAAACCAGAATTAGGCTCATCGCAAAACAAATATTTCGGATTCATCACGATAGCTCGTGCGATACCTACCCGCTTTTTCATCCCACCTGAAATTTCCGATGGCATTAACAAAGCTGCATTTTCCAAACCGACCCTTTGCAAACAAAGCATCGCTTGCGCGTTTTTCTCTTCGAGCGTTTGGGAAGTTAGGGTATCTAGTGGAAAACGAACATTCTCCAAAACAGATTTAGAATCAAAAAGCGCTCCTCCTTGGAATAGAACGCCCATTTCGCGGCGAATTTCCTTCACCACATCTTGGTGAGCCGTTAAAAAATCACGACCATCATACAGCACTTCCCCTTGTTCAGGCACTAAAATCCCGATCATACATTTCAGTAGCACAGATTTACCCGTACCACTACCCCCGATCACCATATTCGTCTTTCCAGGTTGGAAATTCGCACTAATGTCATCGAGCACCACACGACCGTTAAAAGATTTTGATAAACCCTTGATTTCAATCATATTCAAAATTAGGGATTATTGAATACTTTATGATAAATTTGATGACATTTAAATCAAAAAACTATGTTTTTCATTTTCCTAGGTATTTTGTTATTTATCGCCGGAAACGCGATCTCTAACCCCAATTTAGTATTCTCGAAATACAGCAAAACATTAAAAGTCGTAGGAGCCGTTTTTGCCATCCTTGGACTAACTAGTTCAGCCGTTGTACAGGTAGACGCAGGTGAAGTAGGCGTCCAAAGTGTCTTTGGTAAAGTACAAACCTCTACCTTAAATAGTGGACTTAACTTCGTTAACCCATTAGCAAAAGTGGTGGTATTTGATGCCAAAACTCAAAACTATACGATGTCTAGTGTACATGACGAAGGCGATAAGGCAGGCGATGATGCGATTCGTGTTTTAACTGCTGATGGACTTGAAGTCGTGGTGGATTTGACGGTTCTATTCCGCATCATTCCATCGGAAGCACCTCGCGTTTTACGGGAGATAGGTGAAGATTACAAAGACAAAGTAGTTCGTCCTATTACGCGTACCATGATCCGCGATAATGCAGTTTATTATGATGCAGTAGCCCTTTACTCCTTAAAACGCAACGAATTCCAACAACGTATTTACCAAGACATTGAGAAGAACTTCAAGAAAAGAGGCTTAGTGTTAGAACAATTATTGATCCGTAATATCAACTTACCAACCTCTGTTAAGACAACCATCGAGTCAAAAATCAACGCGGAGCAAGATGCACAAAAGATGCAATTCGTGTTACAGAAAGAGAAGCAAGAAGCGGAGAGAAAGCGCGTTGAAGCACAAGGTATTGCGGATTACCAGAAGATTTTATCGACGGGTCTAAGCGACAAGCAATTGCAGTATGAGTCAATTATTGCCCAAAAAGAATTGGCTAAATCCCCTAATGCGAAAGTGATCATCATGGGTGGCAAAAGTGCCCCGATCATCTTAGGGAATCAATAATACAAGTGGCACGTGATTCTAGCGAATCGCGTGCCCCATTTTATCTCTTTTCGTTTCTAAGTATTTTTTGTTGTGCGGGTTAGCCGGAATCTCAATTCCGATGGCATCAACGATTTCTAATCCATAGCCCATTAATCCGGCTCTTTTCTTCGGGTTATTCGAGATCAAACGAATCTTTTGAACGCCTAAATCACGTAAGATTTGGGCACCTACGCCATAATCACGCTCATCCATAGCAAAGCCTAATTCTAAATTTGCTTCCACCGTATCCCGGCCTTGCTCTTGCAGTTTATAGGCTTTTAATTTATTGATAAGACCGATTCCGCGGCCTTCTTGGAACATATATAAAATCACGCCTTTCCCCTCATTTTCCACCATTTCCATCGCAGCGTGCAATTGTTCCCCGCAATCGCAGCGACAAGAACCAAAAATATCTCCCGTTACACAAGAACTATGCACACGCACCATTACGGGTTCGTATTTCTCCCAGCTTCCCTTAATTAGAGCTAAATGGGTATCACCTGTGTTAATTTGCTTAAATGCGACTAATTCAAATGAACCCCATTCAGTGGGCATATTCACACCAATCTCTCTTTTGATCAGGGATTCCTTAGCCAAACGGTATTCAATCAAATCCTTGATCGTCACTAGTTTCAGATTATGCTTATCAGCAAGTTTACGTAAATCAGGTAAACGTGCCATGCTGCCATCCTCATTCAACACTTCAATCAAAACGCCTGATGGTTTAAAACCAGCTAAACGCGCGAAGTCCATCGAGGCTTCTGTATGTCCGGTACGACGTAAAACGCCTTCGGTGCGTGATTTTAAAGGGAAAATATGACCAGGTCTTCCAAGGTCAGCCGGTTGAGTGGCTGGATCTACTAGTGCTTGTATCGTTTTAGAACGATCCTGCGCTGAAATACCCGTAGTGCAACCGTTTCCTAATAAATCAACAGAAACGGTGAATGGCGTCTCGTGGGAAGTCGTATTCTGATTCACCATCATCTCTAATCCCAATGCCTGGCAACGCTCATCTGTCAAAGAAACACACATTAAACCGCGCGCCTCCTTGATCATAAAGTTCACAATTTCAGGCGTGATCGCTTCTGAGGCACAAATCATATCGCCCTCATTCTCCCGATCTTCATCGTCAGCGACTATAATTATTTTACCTTGGCGAATATCTTCCAGGGCATCTTCAATACGATCTAAGCGAATTTTATCTAGCATTTTGTAGGCATTTGAATCAGAAACACAAAGTTACACGAAATAATTCCCTTTTTGACTACCTTTGTCAATATGTTCATCGAGGCAAAAAATCTTTCTAAAAGCTACGGAAACCAACCCGCCGTCCAAGAGCTAAACTTCCGTTTAGAAGTAGGCCAAATCGTGGGATTTCTAGGACCCAACGGCGCAGGAAAATCGACAACATTGAAAATGCTGTTGGGACTTATCCAGCCTTCATCAGGTTCTGTTACCATCGATGGAAAAGATCCGCAAGAACAAGAAATTACCCTTAAAAAGCAGATAGGCTATTTAGCCGAAAACAACCCCCTGTATCCAGAAATGTATGTTCGGGAGTTTTTGGCCTTCATCGGAAACATCCACCAACTCCAGCATCTGGACAAGCGGATTCAAGAAGTCATCGAATGGGTAGGGCTTCAAAAAGAAGCTCATAAGAAAATCCAAGAGCTTTCTAAAGGTTATCAACAGCGTGTGGGCATTGCTTTAGCAATCTTACACGACCCGAAATTACTGATCTTAGATGAACCGACTAGTGGCTTAGATCCGAACCAACGCGATGAAATCCGTGACTTAATCAAAAGCCTACAAAAAGACCGCATCATTTTATTCTCCAGCCATATTCTATCTGAGGTAGAAGCTATTTGTGACCGGGTTTTATTGATTCACCAAGGTAAATTAGTGAGTGATAGCCCGATGAAGGAAATCAAGGATTTAGAGCAATTCTTTAAAGAGAAGACAAGTTAAACGAATCTGCATCTAAGTGAGCTGGAAACTTCGCTCTAAAGTCGGCTAATTCCTTTTCCGATAATTCACTCGTCAAAATTTGATCCTGCGAAGCTAAATCGAGCTGCAATCCGCCTTTAAAATCCACTAACAAGGAATCTCCCGCATAATCTAGGGCATTCGCATCTGTTCCTACCCGGTTCACTCCAATCACATAGGACAGGTTTTCAATAGCGCGAGCTTGCAACAGCGTTCTCCAAGCATTCGCCCGAGGCGCAGGCCAATTCGCTACATAAATGGCCGCATCATAGGTCATTCCCACATTGCGTGACCAAACCGGAAAGCGAAGATCATAGCAAATAAATAAGGCTAAATTCCAACCCTTGTAGGAAACAATTACCTGCTTGTCACCTGATTGATAAAATTCGTGCTCTGATCCCATTCGAAACAAATGACGCTTGTCATACGAGGTGAAAGTCCCATCAGGGTGAACGGCATAAAGCCGATTAAAGAAAGCGTTTTGTTGTTTTACTTTGAGGGAACCCACGACCAAAGCCCCTAGGCGATTTGCTTGTAATTGCATCCACTGAAGTGTGGGACCCTTACCTATTTCAGCACCATTAGGCGTCATAGAAAAGCCTGTGGCAAACATTTCAGGTAAAACAATCACATCTGATTTACCCGCTAAGTTGGCTAATTTTTCCTCCAAAGCCGCACAATTTGCTGCAGGATCTTCCCAAACTAAATCGGTTTGAACTAAGCTTACCCGGAGATTCGCCATATTTGCCTGAGTTTATTTGGCAATATAAGAATAATAGATCTTCAAGCGAGCTTTCAACGCTTGTAAAGGCACAAACCGAGCACTTTCATTTATGATTCTTGTATTCCCTGAAGAATTAGAGGTCAAAGCTGGAGTAATCAACCACCCATTATTTGCCTGTTTTCCAACTAACATAGACTGCATAGCCGTAGTCACGTTAAAGGTATAAGATTTAGAACTTGGATCAATAGCCGAGGTTAAAACAGTCGTTCCGCCTTCTGAAAGCAAGTATTTTAAACCATAAGAATTTCTTAAAGTACGATTCGTCGCATTGGTTTCAACAATGGACAACTGACCAACCGTTTGCTGTAAATCAATATTATCCGCGGCGGTCAAAACTAATTCAGCCTTATTCACGGCCACATTTCGGTTACCTTTCAGATTTGATAAATAGGGGAACTCAACCTTCGTGGCTATTCCAGTCCCAGCCTGAATATAGGTTAAACCGCTCGTTTTAAAAGATGAAAGGATATTCCCTGGGTTTTGTAGACTTGCCAAAGTACCTGATTTAGTCGATTTTATTTGATTAAAACGAGCTAAAATCTCAGGATACAACGCATTTGATAAACTAAAATAATAGTCCATATAATACTTTGTTGTATCACCCGGATTATGAAAATGTAAAGTCATACGAGAATAACCAGGATTAAATGCAATCATTGCACCTGGTGTAGAAGCAGTTGACTTAATATACATGCCTGGAAAATAATTCCTAAATCCACTACTACCTGCGGCTACTGTTACATCCGCATATTTACTTAGCAATTCTTTACCAAAAGTGTCTGACATGCGAAAACGTAACGTATCGAATCGAACAGAGTCACCATTCATAGCTTTGGAACGAATAGGACGAGGCGTAAATGTAAACCTGCCTAACAATGTCGGATCAATACGGGCACTAGAATTCGCAAAATAATCCGTCCCCCTATTTAAGCTATCTAATAAACGATACATACTCAAAGTTTGAGATTTAGTCGTATCGCCCTGAAAACCTGCATAGGCTAAGCGAAGTGTTAAAGAATCATACACTGATGTCGATTTCGCAAATAAAGTATCAATATTTGAAACCTGAGTAAACGCCGCAGATTCGGATAAACCTAATACAGGATGATAATAAGCTCCAATTAACAATACATTAGGAGAACCTGTGTAGATTGAATCAATCAAAACAGTCGACGACTTAATCGTGAGTGTATCTGTATAATTCAGTCCCACCTCTACACTAAACAAATCGTCGCCGATTTCTTTAGGTGTATCACAGGATGCAAGGAATAAGGAAAGAATTCCTACCCATTTAATTGCCGGACATTTCCAAGTACGTTTTTTCGAAGAAATCGAGGTCATTGTCGGCAATGTTTTGAGAGGTTTTATGTTGATATTCATCAATAATCGATTGAATACGGCTATTATCCGCATTTACTAAAGAAACTATTTTATCTGCATACTCCGCACCTATCTTGATAAATGCTTCGTAATTTCCACCGGCTAAGCTACCTAAATGTACTTCGTCTAAATCTCCGATTTTCACTTTTTCAATCAAATCGTCTGATTCAAACGTAAAATCAAAAGCTGAATTGTGTGGAGAGAAAATAGTTTTCGAATCCTTGTAAATCGGGTGATTTTGGTAATGCGTGGAGATATACAAAGGCACTAAACTAGACATCCAATCATTACAGTGAATGATATCTGGAGCCCAACCTAACTTCACAACCGTCTCTAAAGCCCCTTTACAGAAGAAAATAGCACGCTCGTGATTGTCTGGGTAAAATGCGCCTTCTTTATCAGTTAACACATATTTACGTTGGTAATAATCTTCGTTATCGATGAAGTATACTTGTAATTTCGCAGCCGGAATACTCGCTACTTTAATGGTCAAAGGCTTTTCTTCCTCACCCATTGGAATGGTAATACCTGAAAGACGAACCACTTCGTGCAATCGGTTTTTACGCTCATTGATCGAACCGAATCGTGGCACTAAAATTCTAATTTCCATCCCTCTTTCCTGCATTGCAGTAGGAAGAGCGCGTACGAAATCAGCAATTTTTGACGTGTTTTGAAAAGGATCTACCTCACTTGAAACGTAAAGAATACGTAATTTGGCCATTCTAAATTGATTACTAGGGGCAAATTACCCCAAAAAACATTACAAAAGTACAAAAAAATAATCGGATTATCACCATCATAATACAATGAAAGGTCTTTAATTTGCCTTCTGATTAAAGAACCAAATGCTAAAATCAATCCTAAAATACCTTATTTCCAGTTTATTGGCAGCAGGCCTGTTGTATTGGGCTTTTTCCAAAAGCCAATTGCATTGGAATGACATCCTGACCACCTTCCAGCAAGCTGATTACAATTGGGTGGCCGTGTCAGTGGTCATTTCCATCCTTTCGCATCTTTTGCGTGTGCTTCGTTGGGAGCAACTTTTGGGGGCGATGAACTATCAGCCAGGTACTGTACGCACATTTTCAGCCGTATTAATCGGTTATTTTGCGAGTTTTCTTGTACCCCGTTTAGGCGAAATTTCACGTTGTGGATCATTGAAGAAAACGGCAGATATACCTATTGAGGAATCTTTTGGGACCGTAATCACTGAAAGAATTGTGGACTTATTGAGCCTAATTGTGTTAGTGGGGATCACATTTCTAGTGGAGTGGGAACCATTGCAAAACAGCCTATTCCCTACCCTTCATTTACCTTCAGGCACTTTAATTATTACGGCTTCTATACTTGGTTTAATCGGATTAGGTGTGTTATGGAAGTTTAAAGATTTGCTCCAAAACATAGGCACAGAATCGAAAGTAGGCAAAATGATCCTCGGATGGGTCGCAGGAATTGGTAGCATTCGTCACTTAGCCCAACCTGGCAAATTTATCGGATACAGCGTGGGTATTTGGTTGTGCTATTATTTGAGCACTTATGCGCTTTTCCTAGCCTTCCCAATTAGTGACCACTTAGGAATGAACGCAGCATTGACCGTTTTAGTGATGGGCACCTTTGGTATGGCCACGCCCACACAAGGAGGAATTGGTGCTTACCACAGTTTAGTGGCTTCAGCTTTTGTATTCTATTCACTTGCTTATAAAGATGGCTTTATGTTAGCCACTTTTTTTCACGGAACTCAAATGATTACCCTGTTGTTATTGGGTGGATTTAGTTTTATTTTAACCTTATTTTTACCCAAAATTAGCTCACGTGTCGAACAGAACTGAACATAAAATTGTCACATTAGACCAAGGTATCGAACTCCGTAAACAATGGAAAGCGAACGGAGATAAAGTCGTTTTCACGAACGGTTGCTTCGATATTCTGCATTTAGGCCATGTAGATTATTTAGAAAAATCGAGCGAATTTGGCACGCAAATGATCGTTGCCGTTAACTCGGATGCCTCGGTTCGCACCCTGGAAAAAGGAGTTGAGAGACCGGTGAATTCGGAATATGCTAGAGCGCGGTTGATCGCGGCCCTCGAATTTGTTTCGATGGTCATCATTTTCGGGGAGTCGACCCCTTTGGAACTCATTCAATCCCTCAGCCCAGACGTACTCGTAAAGGGTGACGATTATACGATTGAGACGATTGTGGGGGCCAAAGAAGTGATAGCAGCTGGCGGCGAAGTCAAAACGATCGCGCTTGTGCCCGATTATTCCACTACTAAAATCATTCAAAAACTTAAACAATAAAACCCATGTATTTCATTGCCATCATTTTCGGAGTCGCAGGTATGCTTATCTCTTGGCGACTAAAATCTAAGTTCAAAACCTATTCACAAACCCCTTTACAAAGTAATTTGTCTGGCCAAGAAATCGCAGAGCAAATGCTCGCTGACCACGGAATCACGGATGTTCGTGTCATCTCAGTAGGTGGACAATTAACCGACCACTACAATCCAGCTGACAAGACAGTGAATTTAAGTGATGATGTTTTCCACGGTCGCAATGCGGCAGCTGCGGCAGTGGCTGCCCACGAATGCGGTCATGCGGTTCAACACGCAAAAGCTTATGCCTTTTTGCAATTCCGCAGCGCCATGGTTCCCATGCTGAGCATCGCTAATGGATTCATGCCCATCTTATTGATGATTGGGATGATGATCTTGTATTCAACGGGAAATAGCACGCTATTAGCCTTGGGAGTTGCCTTATTTGCCATGGCTACCCTGTTTAGCTTCGTAACACTGCCTGTTGAATTCGATGCTTCGAATAGAGCGTTGACTTGGATCAAAGAAAAAGGAATCGTTACACCTGCCGAATATGCGATGTCGAAAGATGCACTTTGGTGGGCTGCGATGACGTATGTAGTCGCCGCGCTGGGTATGTTAGCGCAGTTGCTTTATTATTTGAATTTGTTGGGTGGGAGAAGAAATGACTAGCGTCATTTCTTAAAGAATAAAGAATAAAGCACAAAGAATAAAGTTTGAATAAAAAAGGGGCTGTAATTCAGCCCCTTTTTTATGTTTCAGAAAAATACATTTCATAAATCGTTGCGAAGCAACATCCATCTTTATACTTTATTCTTTGTGCTCTATGCTTTAGATATTATGCTTTAACATTAAGTTTTGAACGTCTATAACTATACCCAAAATAAATCAACACCCCCGCCAAGCACCAGTACATAAAACGTTCCCAGTTTGTGGAGCCCATTTGAGTCATCAAATATAGGTTGACTAATAATCCCAAGACCGGAATTAAAGACAACTTCTTCGTCACACTAAAGAAGGCCATCATAGCCCAAATGACGAAGAACCCGAACATAATAAAGTGATCCGCCTTTGCTTCTCCGGAATACAATCCTTCAAGCCATTCTCCCAGATTAACTCCTGAATAGGAAATCAGACCAAGCGCTAAAATCAGTGATAAGCCTACATAGTAACTTGAGTTAATGTAAGGGATTTTGAATTTGGATTTCTTTTGATTCTCCGGATCAAGATCCAACACTAAAACACCACCGCAAACTAAAACGAAGGCGAACAGCGTTCCGATACTACTCAAATTAATTACCTCCTCTAGGTTTGCAAATAAGGCAGGAACCCCCACTAGAACCCCTGTCATAATCGTGGAGAACGAGGGAGTACGGTATTTAGGGTGAATGCGGGAGAAGGCTTTTGGCAATAATCCATCGCGAGACATCGTCATCCAAATCCGTGGCTGACCTAATTGATAGACTAAAAGAGCTGAAGTTAAGGCGATTACCGCACTCGCCGCTACAATGCCAGCTACTCCGTTTAAGCCAACTTGCATGAACATATAGGCCAAAGGATCCTCGATTCCCGCTAAATTTTCTGAGGGTACAATTCCCGTTAAAACCAAGGTAACTAATACATATAAAACCGTACAGATGATCAAGGCATACATCATCGCTTTGGGAATATCCCGCTGCGGGTTCTTACACTCTTCTGCGGTGGTAGAAATGGAGTCAAACCCGATATAGGCAAAACAAACGGCCGCCACACTTTTCAAAACTCCTGAAATTCCGTTAGGTGCAAAGGGCGTCCAGTTCTCTACCTGCACATAAAAAGCCCCCACTCCCACTACGATCATAATGACCAATAGCTTCAATATCACGAGGATATTGTTCGTATTTTTCGACTCTTTAATTCCAATGTAAACCAAATAAGTAATGGCTACCGTAATCAAGAGCGCCGGGATATTAGCCACAAAATGCCAACCGAAAATGGTGGGAGCCGATTGATAGGCCGTAAAACCTTCTCGTAGATTAACAGATAAAGCTTCAAATTTCGCGCCGGATGCTAAGGCAGAAGTCGTTTCAGTAAAGGCTCTTTTGGCAGATAAATAATCCATCGTCATAAACTCTGGCACGTGAACGCCTAATCCTTCTAGCAAATCCACAAAGTATTTTGACCACGAAATAGCTACAGCTACGTTCGAAATGGCATATTCTAACAGCAAATTCCATCCCAAAATCCAGGCAACTATCTCTCCCAAACTCGTGTAAGCATAGGTATAGGCACTACCAGAAATGGGCACAGTAGCCGCAAAACGCGCATAACAGAAGGCCGTAAACATACAGGCCATCGCCGTAAAAACGAATAACATAGAAACGGCAGGTCCTCCATTCGCAGAGGCCTGACCGATCGCTGAGAAGATACTAGCACCGATGATAGCCGCCACACCCATAAAGGTCAAATCGCGAACTCCCAGATTTCGATCCATCGAGTTACCCTCAATGCTTTCCATCTCTAATTGATCAGAAATAATTTTATCGATGGATTTCTTGCGAAAAAAACTTGACCACATACGGTTTTGGATTGTTAATGAAGTGACAAAAATACATCTTTCTGAAAGAAATTCTAATTTGATTGAATTCGATTACCTTTGCATTATGTCTGTCGCCGTCGTTATTTTAAATTACAATGGTCGGAAATTCTTAGCCGACTTCTTGCCTATCGTCCTTTCTACGACTCAGGACGCAGAGATTTATGTGGCAGACAATGGCTCTTCTGACGACTCATTAGCCTTATTAGCCTCAGACTTTCCCAGCGTTTCAGTACTTTCCTGGCCAGAGAATTTAGGCTATGCAGGTGGTTATAATTATGCATTAGGCCAAATAAAAGCCGATTACTTCGTCCTAATGAATTCCGATATTGCTCCTCGTAAGAATTGGTTAGAACCTTTAGTAGCGTATTTCGAAGCCAATCCGTTAGTTGCTGCGGCACAACCCTTTTTACTAGATTATAATAAACCTGATTATTTTGAATACGCAGGAGCGGCGGGTGGATTTTGGGATTCTTATGGATACCCTTTCTGCCGTGGGCGCCTATTCGATACTCTCGAAAAAAACGAAGGACAATACGAGACATCTATCGTAAACTGGGCCACCGGTGCTTGTTTGATGGTTCGCGCTTCCGTCTTTAATTTAGTGGGAGGATTAGACGCCTATTTTTTTGCCCACATGGAGGAAATTGACCTTTGCTGGAGAATGCAAAGAGCAGGTTATACCGTCGCAGCTGTAGCAGAAAGTGAAGTATTGCACGTGGGTGGCGGGACATTGAATAAAGAAAACCCTTTCAAAACCTACCTGAATTTTCGCAACAATTTAATCTTGCTTTATAAAAATCTGGAGCCATCACAGCGCTTCTCGACACTATTCGTCCGTATGATTTTGGATGGAATCGCGGGAATTAAATTTATAACAGAGGGAAAGTTTGGCTCCTTTTTTGCCATATTAAAGGCGCATTATGGCTTTTACAGCTATTTATTCTTGGAACCCAAAGCATCCTCCGTTCAGAAAAACTGGATTAAAAGTTATTCTGGAAACATTCTAGTAGACTATTTCCTTCTAGGCAAAAAGCGGTTTAATCAAATCAAATTTTAGATATCCCAGACACTTGGGTTATTTCTTTGACGTAAATAGCGACGGATATTCATCCAAAAAGCCAAAATCAAATAAATTATTACCGGGGATCCCATCGTGATAAACGAGGTGTAAATAAAGTACAATCGAATGCTACTCGTGGAAATATTTAACTTCTCTCCTAAGCGAGTACAAACGCCAAATGCCTGATTCTCAACAAAAAATTTAAGCTTTTCCATAGGATTATGATTGAACAAACAAATTTAGTCAAAAATTAATGCAATTGAGTCATAATCAAAATAGTTATATAAATTATATGAATAATTAAATTATATTTTAAAATAATTGAATATTTATTTAAAAAGTCTTGCATGCAATTGTTTTCTTTCTACATTTGAGAGCTTGAAAGACTTTCGTCTGGATGGCATTAATATTTTTAACATTATTTTTATGCAAACTGGTAAAGTAAAATTTTTCAACGAGACGAAAGGTTTCGGATTCATCGTTGACGATCAAACAGGTGAAGACATTTTCGTACACGTAACTGGCCTTTCAGGTGTTACTATCCGCGAAAATGATTCAGTATCTTATGAAGTTACTGACGGAAAGCGTGGCGCAAACGCTATCAACGTAAAGAAAATCTAATTTTTCTTTCGTTTTTTTGATTAGAGCAAATCAGTATTTTACAATATATATTTAGGTTTACCTATAAAATTGCAACATTGATCTCTAGTTAAAGAGAAATAAAAAAAGCCTTCTTAACGGAAGGCTTTTTTTATGCATATAGGTGAAGTGATTATCCTTGAATCCAAGCCGTCACTTCGTCCTTCGTCGGCATCGCCGCATCGATCTTCAATTTCTTACGCATTCCACCTAAGTCATTAAATACTTTGCTGGGGTTTGCAGCGTCCAATGCTTCTAAGGTCAAGATGCCCATCTTTTGTAAAGCTGGGATCCACACTTCTGAAATACCTCTTTCTGCGAAAGCTGATTCCGAATCAACTTCCTTAATTACTTCTGGACGCATTTGAGGGAAGAATAACACTTCCTGAATAGACGATTGATTCGTCATCAACATGGTTAAGCGATCAATACCGATACCTATTCCAGAAGTAGGTGGCATCGCATATTCAAGGGAACGAATGAAATCGTGATCCATCGCCATCGCTTCGTCGTCTCCGCGCTCCGCTAAGGCTAATTGATCTTCAAAACGTTCTTTTTGATCGATTGGGTCATTTAATTCAGAGTAGGCATTCGCGATTTCTTTCCCGTTTACGAATAACTCGAAACGCTCTACTAAACCTTCTTTCGATCGGTGCTTCTTCGTTAATGGTGACATCTCTACCGGATAATCGGTGATAAACGTAGGCTGAATCAAGTTTGCTTCTACTTTTTCTCCGAATAATTCGTCGATTAGCTTTCCTTTGCCCATTCCTTTATCTACTTCCATTCCGAACTCCACACACTTAGCGCGCAATTCATCTTCAGACAAAGCATCTACATCTACTCCCGAATACTGTAAGATAGCACCAGAGATTGTTAAACGAGGGTAAGGCCCTGCAAATTCGATTTCGTTATCGCCTACCGCGATTTTAGTTTTCCCGTGCAGACGATTCGCCACTGTTTCGAAGATTAACTCCGTCAAGTTCATCATCCAATTGTAATCCTTGTAGGCTACATAGAATTCCAACGAGGTAAATTCAGGGTTGTGCGTACGGTCCATTCCTTCGTTACGGAACATTTTACCGAACTCATACACCCCATCAAAACCACCCACGATCAAACGCTTCAAATACAATTCATTGGCGATACGCAAATAAAGAGGCATATCTAAGGTATTGTGGTGCGTTTTGAAAGGACGAGCCGAAGCTCCGCC